>CADBSZ010000044.1 GCA_902797525.1 uncultured Ruminococcus sp.
AATCATGAGAAACATCATTCATTTAAACTTTAACTGGAATTACATTGAGCACAGTTCCGACCGGGATATTGCCCTTTGGAACAGCGGAGAGACGGTGGATTTGCCGCACACGACTCATCAAACGCCGTTTCACTATTTTGATGAGAGCCTGTATCAGACCGTCTGCGTATATCAAAAGAAAATCACACTGCCGCAGTCCGCGCAGGGCAAGCGCGTGTTTTTGGTTGTCGGCGCGGCGGCGCACAGCGCCGAGGTTTTCGTTGACGGCAAACCGGCAGGCGCGCACAAGGGCGGCTACACTGCCTTTACCGTGGAGCTGACGAATTGGCTGACGCCCGGGCGCGAGGCACTGCTCGCCATTCGTGTGGACAGCCGCGAGTCGCAGAATATTCCGCCGTTCGGCAACGTCGTGGACTACATGACCTACGGCGGTCTGTACCGCGAGGTGCGGCTCGAAATCCGCGAACAAAGCTATATTGAGGACGTGTTCGTTTTGCCCGAAATCAAGGGCGGCGACGGCGTTGTAAAAACACAAATAAAACTGGAAAAAGGCGCGGACTGCACGCTGGAGCGCCGTGTGTTCCGCGACGGCAGGTTGGTTGCCGAGGGCGAGATGCCCGTCGTCAAAAATGCCGATTTGTGGCAGCTTGATGATCCCGCGCTTTACACGCTCGAAACGCGGCTGCTGAAAAACGGAGAAGTGATTGATTCCGTTACCGCGCGGTTCGGGTTTCGAACAGCGGTATTTAAAGCCGACGGCTTTTATCTCAACGGCAAAAAGGTGAAGCTCGTCGGACTCAACCGCCACCAAAGCTATCCCTATGTCGGCTATGCCATGCCGGCGTCCGTGCAAAAAGCGGACGCGGACATCTTGAAAAATGAGTTGGGGCTCAACGCCGTGCGCACCTCGCACTATCCGCAGTCGCCGCATTTCATCGACCGCTGCGACGAGCTGGGACTGTTGGTGTTTACCGAAATTCCCGGCTGGCAGCATATCGGCGACAAAGAATGGAAGCGCCTTGCCGAAAAGAGCGTTGAGGAAATGGTGGCGCAGTACCGCAATCATCCGTCGATTATCCTCTGGGGCGTGCGCATTAACGAAAGCCGCGACGACGACGCGTTTTACGCGCGCACCAACAAAATCGCTCATCTGCTCGATTCCACGCGGCAAACGGGCGGCGTGCGGTGCTATAAAAAGAGCAGTCTGCTTGAGGATGTTTACACCTACAACGATTTTGTGCACGAGGGCAACAACCCCGGATGTGAACCGAAAAAGGCGGTTACGCCGGATGCTTCAAAGCCTTATCTTATCAGCGAATACGGCGGCCACATGTTCCCCGGCAAAAGCTTTGACTGCGAGGAGCACCGTTTGGAGCACGCCCTGCGGCACGCGAAGATTTTAAACGACATCGCCGCGCAGGAGGATATTGCCGGTTCTTTCGGCTGGTGCATGTTCGACTACAACACCCACCGCGATTTCGGCAGCGGCGACCGCATTTGCTATCACGGCGTTTGCGACATGTTCCGCAACAAAAAGCTCGCCGCCGATGTGTATGCCGCCAACGGCAGCGCGCCTGTTTTGTCAGTCAGCTCGTCTATGGACATCGGCGAACACCCGGCAGGCTACCGCGGCAGAGTATGTGTGTTCACCAACGCCGACAGCGTGCGGTTTTACATCAACGATACCTTTATTCACGAATACGCGCCGCAAAACGCGCAGTTTCCGCATCTAAAGCATCCGCCGATTGAAATCGACGATTTTATCGGCGGTCAAATGGAGGACAGCGAGGGCTTTCGGCCCAAGCAGGCGCGCTATGTGCGCGACATTCTCAATAACAGCACGCTCGCCGGCATGAACCATCTGTCAGCCGCCACCAAGCTGAAGGCGGCGTATTTGATGGCGCGCTATGGCATGCGTTTTGAGGACGCTTACGCGCTTTACGGAAAAAATATCGGCGGCTGGGGCGGCAACGCCACTGTGTTCCGCTTCGAGGCAATCAGGGACGGGAAGGTGGTAAAAACCGCCGTCAAAACCCCGATGACGCAAACGCGGCTGGAGGTGCTGTGCAGCCATACCGATTTGGTTGAGGCGCAAACCTACGACGTCGCCGCGCTGCGGATTCGCATGACCGACGAAAACGGCAACACGCTTCCGTTTTATAACGGCGCGGTTGACATACAATCAGACGGCGCGCTCGGCATTATCGGGCCGCAAACCGTCATGCTGCGCGGCGGCATGGGCGGCACTTATCTGAGAACCAAAGGAGAGGCAGGCAGCGCAAGGCTGACGCTTTCGGCACAGGGCTGCGAGGATGTTTGCATTTCATTTCACATAACAAAGGAGGACGTATGAAGGACAGGTCAAAAGTGATTTTCGGCAACGAAATCAGCAGCAAAGCTTATCGCAAAGCGTTAAAGGGCAAGAAAAAATATCAGAAAAAATACGGCGACGACAGTGCGGCGGATTATTCCGTTAAGCTGGTCAAAAACGCCTGCCTCAATCCCACGCTGGGCGTTGAGGACATCCGCGTTGACGAGGGCGAGGGCGATATTCCCTTTGACAGGGAAAAGGGAATCATCGTCGGCAACATCCGCATGGGCTTCGGTCACTACCGCATTTCCATTGCGATGGCGTCCGCGGCGCACGCCATGGGCTACACGCCGTACTGGATGGATTTGAATTCCTTTAAAAACACCACCTGCACCAAGGTCATCGGCGCGCAAAACGACTTGTATTCGCTCGGCTCGCGGCTGTCGCAAAAGAGCAGACTGTTCAACAAGTTGGTGTGGGAGCCGACCAATTATGAGGGCTTCCGTCAGCTTACCTACAACGCGGCTGATCAAAAAAACGCCGAGCTGATGGCGCCGGTGTTTAAAAACATTCCCAAGGATATTCCCGTAATCGGCACGCACGTTTGGCCCGCGCAGGCGGCGTTGCACGCCGGCATGAAATATGTGGTTAACGCCATTCCCGACAACTGGCCGATGGCGCTGCACTTTGCCGAGGGCTCGGTGCACCTCATTCAAACGCGCCAGTCGTATATGGGCTATCGCATTCTCAACGGCATGGCAAAGAAAAAGGTGCTCAAGCCAATGCCTGCCGACAGCCTGAAATACACGGGACACTACATCGACCACGAGCTGGTAGCCAATCTTGAAAAGGACTGCGACGCGCGCCTTGCGCGCAAGAAAAACGGCGAACCGATGCGCTTCTTGCTGACCATCGGCGGCGCCGGCGCACAGCGGGAGCTGTTTGCGGCGGTCATTAAGCATTTGATTCCTGCTATTCGCGAAAAGCGCGCGGTACTGTATGTCAACGTCGGCGACTACAAAGAGGTGTGGGACGCGCTCAAACGCGAGGTGCCGGCGCTCAATTCGCTCGGCAAAACCCATTTCGGCAACTGGGACGACACGCAGCGCTTTTGTGAGGAAGCCATCGACGGCAAGGCAGAGGGTGTTCACGCTTTTTGGCACGACAACATTTTTGAGGCGGTTTACTGCACCAATCTGCTCATGCGCTCCGCCGACGTGCTGCTCACCAAGCCCAGCGAGCTGGCGTTCTATCCCATTCCCAAGCTGTTTTTGAAGCGAATCGGCGGCCACGAAAAGTGGGGTGCGATTCACTCCGCCGAATACGGCGACGGCACGCTGGAATGTCAGGATATTCCGCACACCCTGCAAATGGTTGACATGTTCTTAAATGAGGACACGCTGCTCAAGGAGATGTGCGACGCGATTAAAGTTAACAACTCCATCGGTTTATACAACGGCGCGTACAAGGCTGTTGAAATTGCGATGGGACTGAAAAAACAAGGTGCCTGAGCGTTGAATAGCGCTTATTCAACTGATTTTATAAACTCAAGGAGGAAAACATGAAACGCTTAACCAAAAGACAAATGAGGATTTTCGCTGTCGGCCAGCTCGGCTGGTCAACGCTCAGCGGCATCATCAGCGCGTGGTTTGTCACCTTTTATCTGCCAACGCAGAACGACATTAACGGCGGCGCCATGCAGTACATCACGCCCGGACTTGTCATCGGCGGCTTTTTGACAGTGCTCGGTTTGATTACCGCGCTGTCACGTGTGTTCGACGCTGTCACCGACCCGCTGATTGCGTCCCTGTCCGACCGCAGCAAAAACAAACGCGGCAGACGCATTCCCTTTATGCAGTACGCGGCGATTCCGCTGTCTGTTGTCACCGTGCTTTTGTTCTGCGCGCCTGTTGAGGCCATCAGCGGAATCAACATTGCGTGGATTTCGGTTTTCATCGTGCTGTTCTATCTGTTCATGACCATGTACTGCACGCCCTATAATGCGCTGATTTCCGAGTTCGGCAAAACGCAGGACGACCGTATGTACATTTCCACCGCTATTTCGCTGACCTTCTTCGCAGGCACCATGCTCGCCTACACGCCCTTCGTGTTCGCCGGTATGCTGCGCGGCAGCGTGGGCTTTGCGTGGAGCTACCGCATTTGCTTCATCGTGCTGGCAATCATCGCCTGCATCTGCATGCTGATTCCCACCTTCTTCTTAAAGGAAAAGGAATTTGTTGAAACAAAGCCCTCCAACACCAATATGTTCAAATCGCTCGGCGCCACCTTCAAAAACGGCAACTTCCGCACCTTTGTGTTCTCCGACATTATGTACTGGGTGGGACTTACCCTGTTCCAGACCGGTCTGCCGTTCTTTGTTAAGGTTTCCATGAAGCTCGACGAATCCTTCACCATGATTTTCCTCGGCGGCATGACCGTGCTGTCGGCGGCGTTTTATCCGATTGTGCCGAAGCTCGT
>CADBSZ010000045.1 GCA_902797525.1 uncultured Ruminococcus sp.
TGGCGCGTTTTCCAATTGCGCAAAAGCGCAATTGCCGTCTTATACAATCTTGACGCGCCTACGGCGCTATTAAAAAGTAGAAAGTCTGCTTTTTAATGAAGATTGGTATAAATTTCATCTATTCATTTACGGCAGAAAACCGGCTTTGCGTTTTCTGCCGTTTTGTTTTGTCATAAAATCTTTTCCAATTTCCGATATTCTGCTGTCGATACCTTGCAAAACGAAAAGGAAAATGTTATAATACTAATAATTATGTAAAATAGGAGAAGTGGGGGATAAAATGGCTATCAAAGTTACATTGTTAACGCACACACCCAATCCCGAGCAAACCGTCGCCATGGCGGCAAAGCTTTGTTATTCGCCGTCCGGCATTGAGGACATCCGCGAAGGACTTACCGAAGAAAAAACCACCGCGTTTATCAACATGCTGTCCGATTTGGGCCACGCAAGTCCCACCGAGCATGTTTCGTTTACCTTTGGCATCGAGGGAATTTCACGCGCGTGCTCCCATCAGCTGGTGCGCCACCGCATTGCTTCCTATTCACAACAGAGTCAGCGCTATGTTGACGGCACCAAATTTGATTTTGTCACACCGCCGGAAATCACCAACAATCCGCGCGCGCTCGAAGTCTACAACCGCGTGCTTGCCGAGCAGGCAAAGGCGTACCGCGAAATCCGTGACGCGCTGGTTGTCGGTTATATCAGCGACTTTCTCGGCGAAGCGCAAACAGGCTCCGACGAGGAAATGATGAACGCGTTTAAAGAGAGCAATAAGACGCAGTATTCCGCTTTTGTCAAAAAGGCGAACGAGGATGCGCGCTTTATCTTGCCCAACGCTTCAACCACCAAAATTGTCTGCACCTTCAACGCGCGCAGTCTGCACAATTTCTTTGCTCACCGCTGCTGCAACCGCGCCCAGTGGGAAATCCGCGAGGTCGCCGAGCAAATGCTTTTGGAATGCTTAAAGGTCGCGCCGAATCTGTTTAAAAACTGCGGACCGTCCTGCTTGTTTGGTCCCTGTCCCGAAGGAAAAATGTGCTGCGGAAAACAAAAGGAAATGCGCGAAAAGTACGGTCGTGCAAAATAAAGGTATCTCCATGAAATCAAAAATCATTGTTATCGAAGGACTCGACGGCAGCGGCAAGGCAACGCAGACCAAGCTGCTCGCCGAAAAATTAAAGGCGCAGGGACTCGCTGTCCGTCAGCTTGAATTTCCCGATTATCAAAGTCCCAGCTCCGCGCTGGTGAAAATGTATCTCGGAGGTGAATTCGGCAGCAAGCCCGAGGACGTCAACGCCTATGCTGCCTCAGCGTTTTACGCTGTTGACCGCGCCGCAGGCTACCTAAAGGACTGGAAGCGCGACTACAAAAACAACACGGTGCTGCTCAGCGACCGCTACTGTACCTCCAACATCATCTACCAAATGGCGAAGGTCAGCGACGCCGAGCGCGACAGCTTCATTCGCTGGCAGGCGGATTTTGAGTATGACAAGCTCGGCCTGCCGCGTCCGGACGCCGTCATTTATCTTGATGTTGACCCCGATGTTTCCCAAAAGCTGATGGAAAAACGCTACGGCGGCGACAACAGCAAAAAGGATTTGCACGAAAGCAACATGAGCTTTTTGCTCTCCTGCCGCAGAAGCGCGCTTTATGCCGCCGAAAAATGCGGATGGCACATCATCAGCTGCTGCACAGACGGCGACATCAAGCCGATTGACGACATTGCCGGGGAAATAGAAACCTATGTTCAAACGGTTTTATGAGTAAACCGGGTTTTCTGATGATGAAAAAACAGGAAAATAAAAGCCATACTATCATTATACCGCTATGCCCGAAACAGGTATTTGAAAAACGGACTGACGGAAAGGAAGAGGTTTTATGTATTATTTATTCTTAGCGAACGGATTTGAAATCACCGAGGCAATGGCGCCGCTCGACATCATGCGCCGCGCAGGCCTTGACGTTAAAACCGTGGGCGTAACCGGCAGCGAGGTGCAAAGTTCGCACGGCGTTACCGTAAAGCCTGACATGGATTTATCCGAGCTTTCATATGATAATATCGAGGGAGCGATTCTCCCCGGCGGCATGCCCGGCACCCGCAATCTTGAAGCGTCCGAGAAAGTGCTTGCCTGCGTTCGTTACTGCTATGACAACGGCAAGCTGGTAGCGGCCATCTGCGCCGCGCCGTCCGTGTTCGGTCACATGAATCTGTTAAACGGCAAAAACGCCACTTGCTTTCCGGGCTTTGAAAAGGATTTGTACGGCGCCAACCACACCGGCGCACATGTAGAAACCGACGGCAACGTTATCACCGCCAAGGGCGCCGGCTGTGCGCTGGAGTTTGGTCACGCCATTGTCAGCCGTGAGCTGTCAAAGGACGTCGCCGACAAGGTGTTAAGTGATATGCAATGTTTTTAATTAACGTAAAAGAGGAAAAGCGCAAGAAGCGCGCACACTACAAAAAATTGCGCGCATCCTGTCCGGCCGGCGTCAAGGCGCGGCTTGACGAAGCGCTGCAGCAGCAGGTGCTTTCCCTGGAAGAATACAAAAACTGCCAAACGCTGTTTATTTTTGTGTCGTCGCCCATTGAGTGCGACACGTCCAAAATCATCAGCGACGCGTTTTCGCAGGGCAAACGGGTAGCCGTTCCGCGCTGCGCCGACAAATCGGGCAAAATGGATTTTTATTATATCCGCTCCGTTTCCGATTTGTCGCCCGGCACGTTCTCGCTGCTTGAGCCGAATCCCGAGACATGCGAAAAGGTCACCGACTTTTCGTCAGGGCTGTGCATCGTGCCCGGACTGTGCTTTGATTTGGAAGGCTATCGC
This sequence comes from uncultured Ruminococcus sp., assembly GCA_902797525.1. Classification (GTDB taxonomy): domain Bacteria; phylum Bacillota; class Clostridia; order Oscillospirales; family Acutalibacteraceae; genus Ruminococcoides. Next base: position 2,829 of record CADBSZ010000045.1, read on the forward strand.
GTTGGCTTTGGCAAGGGTTATTACGATCGTTTTCTCGATGATTTTAAAGGCGTTACCGCCGGAATTTGCTATTCCAAATACACGGAAAAACAGCTTCCGCGCGGCACGCATGACAGACATACGGATATTTTGGTAACCGAAAGGTTCATCAACCGCAATCAGTAAGAGGTGTATGAATGGAGCATTATAATAATGACAACCGCAGCTACGAGGAACAGCGGCGCCGCCGCGCCGAGAACTTTCGGCTGAATATTTCCGACAGCTACGACAGCGACAATCCGTCCGACCGCGAGCCGGAGGAAATTAATTCCTACAGCGGTCAGGACGTTAAAGAACAAATCGCACGCGAGTCCAAAAAGTCGCTGAAAAAGCGCAATCGCGAGCAAAAAAAGGCGCTTCGCGCGCGCAACAAACGCAATCGCCGCATTTTCCGCATCATGTGGCTGGTGTCTGTTTTGCTGATTGGCACCATGCTTGCCACCTATATCGTCACCGGCATGAACGACCTGCTCGCGATTAACCGTCCCGACGATTCCGTAGTTGCCGTCACCATTCCGGAAAATCCCACGCTGGACATTGTGGCTGATGAGCTTGTGCGCACCGGCGTTATTAAAGAGGCGGGATATTTCAAGACCTTTGCCAAAATCACCAGATCCGACTCCGATTTTGCACAGGGCACTTTTGAACTGCGCAAAAACATGGACTATCAGGCGATTATCACCAACCTCGAGGGTAACGCCAGCCGTACCGACACGGTGGAAGTTACCATCATCGAGGGCATGAGCGTTGTGGAAATCGCGGACAAGCTTGTTGAGGAAAAGGCGCTTGCCGATAAGGACAGGTTCCTTGAGCTTTGCGCGTCCGATAATTTTGACAATGATTTCGACTTCCTCAAAAACATCAAAAATGCAGGAGAGCGTTACTATAAGCTCGAGGGCTATCTTTATCCCGATAAGTACGAGTTTTATCAAAACGACGATCCAATCAGCATTATCTACAAGTTCCTCAATAACTTTGAGAGCAAGCTTTACACCAAGCAGGCGTTTGACGGTTATGACAAGCTCTATTCCGTCCACAAAATGATTGAAAAAACCGACTCGTCCTACGACCTTGATCAAATTATGACGATTGCTTCCATTGTGCAGGCAGAGGCGGCTAACAAAGAGGATATGTACTACGTTTCCTCCATCATCCATAACCGTTTGACAGCGGATGATTACATGGGCGTGTCGTCGCTCAGTCTTGATTCAACCAAATATTATCCCTACCGCAGCGAGGACAAGCTCCCTGCAACGGCAGGCAAAAACTACAAGAGCCGCTACGATACATACACTCTCAAGGGCCTTCCCCCGGGACCTATCTGCAATCCCGGCAACGAGGCGATTAAAGCGGCGCTGCTGCCCTACAGCACCAGCTACTATTACTTCTGCCACGACAAGGACGGTAACCCGTACTACGCGTCCACCATTTATGAGCACGAGGCAAATTTGGAGTACATTGAGTAATGATGAACAAACCTGAAATACTTTCTCCGGCGGGGGACATGGACTGCCTGAAATCCGCGCTGCAATACGGCGCGGACGCGGTGTTCCTCGCAGGAAAAATCTTCGGCATGCGCTCATCGCCGCAAAACTTTGATGAAACGCAATTGCGCGAGGCGTGCGCGCTTGCCCATTCCATAAACAAAAAAATCCACCTCACCTGCAACATCCTTCCGCACAACAGCGAGTTTTCAAAGCTGCCTGATTTTTTGATGATGGCGCAGGACTGCGGTGTGGACGCCTTTATCATCGCCGACCTCGGCGTGTTTGAGGCGGCAAAACAATACGCGCCCGGCGTGGCGCGCCACATCTCCACCCAGGCCGGCGTTACCAACTACGCTGCCGCCAACGTGCTCTACAACATGGGCGCGTCGCGTGTTGTAATGGCGCGCGAAATTCCGCTGGACGAAATCGCCGAAATCCGCGCCAAGGTACCAAAGGAGCTTGAAATTGAGTGCTTTGTGCACGGCGCAATGTGCGTTTCCTTTTCGGGCAGGTGCCTGATTTCCAGCTATATGACCGGCCGCGATGCCAACCACGGCGACTGCGCGCAGCCCTGCCGCTGGAAATACCACCTGTTTGAGGAAAAGCGCGAGGGACAGTTTTTCCCTGTTGAGGAGGACAACGGCGGCACCTATCTTTACAATTCGCGCGACTTATGCATGATTGAGCACATTCCCGAGCTGGTAAAGGCAGGCGTTTCGAGCTTTAAAATCGAGGGCAGAGCCAAATCGGCATATTACACTGCCGTCACCACCAACGCCTACCGTAAGGCGGTTGACCAATATGCGCAGGACGGCGAACCGTTTACCCTTCAGCCTTGGATTCGCGAGGAACTGGAAAAAATCAGTCACCGCGAATACAACACAGGCTTTTATTTCGGCGGCGAGCCGGGACAGGTAACGGGCAACGGCGGCTACATCCGTCACTATGACAACGTGGCCGTTTGTGAAAAGAGCGTGGATGAATCCACCTCCGTCATTTCACAGCGCAATAAATTTTTGGTGGGCGACACCCTCGACGTATTGCCCCCAAGCGGTATTCCGTTTTTGATAAAATGCCTGAGCCTGACAAACGAGGCAGGGGAGAGCGTCGACAGCGCGCCGCACCCCACCGAGATTTTGACAATGCGCTCGGACAAGCCTGTGCCCGCAGGTTCGGTTATCAGAAAGAAAAAGGATTAAATCATTTATCATAACGATTCATAAAAGGAGTAATTACAATGCAGTGGACAGGTCTTAACGAACTCAGAGAAAAGTTCCTCTCATTCTTTGAAAGCAAGGGATGCCTTCGCCTTCCCAGCTTTTCACTGGTTCCCAAGGACGACAACAGCCTTTTGCTGATTAACAGCGGAATGGCTCCGATGAAAAAATACTTTACGGGTGAAGTCACCCCTCCGCGCAAGCGCGTGACCACCTGCCAGAAGTGCATCCGCACCCCTGATATCGAGCGCGTCGGCATCACCGCACGTCACGGTACCTTCTTTGAAATGCTCGGCAACTTTTCGTTCGGCGACTATTTCAAGCGCGAGGCAACCGCGTGGGCGTGGGAATTCTTCACTAAGGTGCTCGAGCTTCCCGAGGACAAGCTCTATGTGTCCATCTATCAGGACGATGATGAGGCGTTTAATATCTGGACAAAAGAGGTTGGCGTCGATCCGTCCCACATGGTGCGCCTCGGCAAAGAGGACAACTTCTGGGAGCACGGCTCAGGTCCCTGCGGTCCCTGCTCCGAGATCTACTTTGACCGCGGCGACGAAAAGGGCTGCGGCAAGCCCGATTGCCATGTCGGCTGTGAGTGCGACCGCTTTGTCGAGGTCTGGAACCTCGTATTCTCTCAGTTTGAGTCCGACGGTAAGGGCAACTATACCGAGATGGCGAAGAAGAATATCGATACCGGTATGGGTCTGGAGCGACTTGCCTGTGTGATGCAGGGCGTCGATAACCTGTTCCTCGTCGATACCGTTCAGAATATCATGAA
>CADBSZ010000046.1 GCA_902797525.1 uncultured Ruminococcus sp.
CTTTTCGTTGAAGCCGCAGGGCACGGAAACGCCGGGCAGTCCGGCGATGTTGACCGGCACGGTGCAGATGTCGGTGAGATAGGTTTCAACCGGGTCGCTTGTGGCGTGGCCCTTTTCAAAGGCGGTCATGGGCACGGTGGGCGCCAAAATGACGTCGCAGTGCGCGAACGCGTCGTTAAACGCCTTGATAATCGTGCCGCGCAAATCGGTCGCCTTTTTGTAATAAGCGTCATAGTAGCCGGCAGACAGCACATAGGTGCCCAGCAAAATTCTGCGCTTGACTTCCTCGCCGAAGCCCTCGCTGCGCGTGCGGCAAATCATGTCGTGCGTGCCGGTGTAGTGCTCGGTTTTGTAGCCGTAGCGAATGCCGTCGTAACGGCCGAGGTTTGAAGAAGCCTCGGCGCAGGCGATGATATAGTAAACCGGCAGGGCGAATTTGAGAATCGGCAAATCAAAACAGACGATTTCAGCGCCGAGGGCTTTGTATACCTCAGCCGCCGCAAGCACCGCTTCTTTTACGTCGTCGCGCACGCCGTCAAGATATTCGCGCGCAATACCGATTTTCATACCCTTAATGTCGTTTTTGAGGGTGGCATAGGTTGCGCCGCCGACCGCGCCCAGCGAGGTGGAGTCGCGCTTGTCCTGCTTGGCGATGGCGTCAAACACGATGGAAGCGTCCTCAACGGTCTTGGTAATCGGGCCGATTTGGTCGAGCGAGCTGGCGTAGGCGATGAGTCCGTAACGCGAAACCGCGCCGTAGGTGGGCTTTAAGCCGACAACGCCGCAGAAGGACGCCGGCTGACGGATGGAGCCGCCGGTGTCGGAGCCGAGACCGTATGCCGCAATATTGCCGCCGACCGCGCTTGCCGCGCCGCCGGAGCTGCCGCCTGCCACGTGGTTGGAGTCAAAGGGGTTTGCCGCGCCGCCGAAACAAGAGTTTTCGCACGAGGAGCCCATGGCGAACTCGTCCATGTTGGTTTTGCCCAGCAGAACGGCGTTTTGCGCCTTCAACAGCTCCCAAACGGTCGCGTCGTAGATGGGCTTGTAGCCCGTCAGGATTTTGGAACAGCAGGTGGTGCTGATGCCCTTGGTGGACATGTTGTCCTTGAGCGCCATGGGCACGCCCTCGAGCATACCGATTTCCTCGCCTGCCGCGATTTTTTTGTCAACAGCCGCGGCGGTTTTGAGCGCTTCGTCGCCCGTTACGCATACATAGGCGTTCAGCTCGCCGTTGGCTTTTTCAATTTCGTTAAGATAGCTCTTTGTCAGCTCTGTGCAGGACGCCTGCTTGCCGACGAGCATTTCGTGAATTTTAGCAATCGAACCCATAGCGCACCTCACTCTCTGTTTCTGACCAAAAAATGGTCCTCCGCCTGTTCGGGCGCGTTTTTCAGAATTTCCGTAACGGGATAGGAAGCAATTACCTCGTCCTCGCGGAACACGTTGGACAGGTTGTTGATGTTGTCAAAGCCCTCGCCGCCTGCGGGCGCGCTGTTAATCGCGTCGGCAAAGTCGATGATTTCCTGCATCGATTTTGTCAGTCCGTCAAGCTCCTCCTCGGGCACAAAAAGCTTGGAAAGCAGAGCGATGTTTTCCACGTCTTCTCTTGTTACCATAATTTTCACCTTCTGTAAAAGAATATCCATATTATTATACACCATTTTGCGCAGGGTTTCAATAGTTTCATTCGTAATAATGTTTTGCTCCGACAAAAACGGCGCACCGAAAAAAGGTACGCCGTTGTATACATAAAAAACGAACCGACAGGTGAGTGCTGATGAATACTATTCTCTGATAGAAAGTAGACAACTTTCTATCAGAGAGCAAACGGGCAACCGCGAGGGTTGCCCCTACGAATCACTTTCATTGGTTTGCGTTAAACCTGCCACTGACCACTGAACAATTACCGCAGCTTAATATGCACCTCGCGGAGCTGCTGCTCGGTGACCTCTCCGGGAGAGCCGAGGAGCACATCCTGCGCGTTGGAGTTCATCGGGAAGGCGATTACCTCGCGGATATTCTCCTCCTCGGTGAGCAGCATAAGCATTCTGTCCACACCGGGAGCCATGCCTGCATGCGGCGGAGCGCCGTACTGGAACGCATTGTAAAGCGCCGAGAACTTCGCCTTGAGGTCGTCCTCGGAGTAGCCTGCCATTTCGAAGGCCTTTTTCATAATCTCGATGTCGTGGTTGCGCACCGCGCCGGAGGAAAGCTCAACGCCGTTGCAGACGATGTCGTACTGATAAGCAAGAATCGTCTCGGGATCCCGGTGATTCAGCGCGTCAAGGCCGCCCTGCGGCATTGAGAACGGGTTGTGGGTAAAGATAATCTTGCCGTCGTCGTCGCGCTCGAACATCGGGAAGTCCACGATGAAGCACATCTCAAAACGGGAGGTGTCAATCAGGTTGAGGCGCGTTGCCACCTCGGTGCGGATTTGACCCGCCAGCTTGGGCGCTTCGGCGGCGGTGTCGGCGATGAAGTAAATGACGTCGCCTGCCTTGGAGCCGTTGCGCGCGATTAACTCCTCGCGGTCGCCGGGCTTGAGGAACTTGTCAATCGGGCCGTCAAAGCTGAGGTCGTCCTCCACCTTAACGTAGCCCAAGCCCTTCATGCCGATGGACAGGGCAAACTCCTCCATGCGCTTAAACCACTTTTTGCTCTGCGCGGCGGCGCCGGGCACGTTGATGGAGCGCACGCACTTTTTGCGGAAGGGCGCAAAGTCGGTTTCAACGAACATGTCGCTGATTTCAACAATTTCGAGCGGATTGCGCAAATCGGGCTTGTCGGTGCCGTATTTGAGCATGGACTCGGCAAACGGAATGCGCTTAAACGGCGGCTTGGATACCGCCTTGTCGGTAAACTTGGCAAAGGTTTCATAGAGCACCTGCTCGGCAATGTCGAACACGTCCTCCTGGGTGGCGAACGCCATTTCGAAGTCGAGCTGATAAAACTCGCCCGGCGAGCGGTCGGCGCGCGCGTCCTCGTCGCGGAAGCAGGGCGCAATCTGGAAGTATTTGTCAAAGCCCGATACCATCAGAAGCTGCTTAAAAATCTGCGGCGCCTGCGGCAGCGCATAAAACTTGCCCTTGTGCTTGCGGCTGGGAATCAAATAGTCGCGCGCACCCTCCGGAGAGGAGGTTGACAGAATCGGGGTGTTGATTTCGGTGAAGCCCAGCTCGTTCATTTTTTGGCGCAGGAACGAAATCACCTGCGAGCGGAGCATGATGTTGTTGTGCACCTTGGGGTTTCTCAAATCGAGAAAACGGTATTTCAGGCGCACGTCCTCGCTTGTGTTGGTGGAGGTGGCAACCTCGAAGGGCAGCACGTTTTTGCACTTGCCGAGCACGGTGATGTCCTCGGTGTGAACCTCCACATAGCCGGTGGCGATTTTTTTGTTGATGGTGTCCTCGTCGCGCTTCACAACCACGCCGCTGAGGGTGACGGTGCACTCTTTATTAATATTTTTCAGCAGCTCGTCGTTGTGAACAACCACCTGCAAAACGCCGTATTGGTCGCGGATGTCGAGGAACATAACGCCGCCGTGGTCGCGGATGTTCTCCACCCAGCCGGCAACCCTGACCTGCTGACCGATGTTTTCTTCTCTTAATTCGCCGCAGCTGACGGTGCGGTACTGATTCGCTTTTATCATCAAAACTGTCCTTTCACAGATATTTTGCCTATTCCAACTGATTATATCACAAAAGTTAATGGTAATCAAGAGGTTTTGTGCAGTTGAAAGCGGAAAGTTGAAAGTGAAAAGCTGTGGTCGGGAAGCAAGGTTCGCATTTGCACAACGTTTGTTACCCGACCGCATTCATATAAATTCGGTCGGGAACCGGTGCGGTTTTGCAACCGTTCTATCTTCCCGACCGAAACTTTCAATTTTTAACTTTCAACTTTCAACTTTCAAATCTCAACTTTCAACGCTTATTCCACGCTTTTCAGGCTTTCCACCATGTTCACCTTTCGGATTTTAACGCTCATGGCAGCGTTGACAAGAAGCGAAAACAGCATGGTCAGGCCGGCGGCGTAAAGATAAGTTGACAGATAAATATCCCTGCCGAACATGATGTTGTCGATTTCCACCGTGCCGACGATGAATTCCGTCAGCAGCACGCCGAGCCCCAGCCCGACGAGGATTCCGAGCAGCGTGAGAATGATGTTTTCAATATAGATAAAGCGCGAGGTTTCGCGGTTGAAAAAGCCCAGCACCTTGAAGGTGGCGATTTCGCGCACGCGCTCGGCGATGTTGATATTGGTCAGATTATAGAGCACCACAAACGCCAGCGCCGCCGCGCAGACAACCATGACGACAACCACCATGTTGAGCGAATTGAGCGTTTTGCGGAAGTCCTCGATGGTTTGATCCATATACGAAATCGCGGTCACGCGCGCGTCTTTGAGCATGGCGGAGCTGAACGCCTCGGCGGTGGCTTCCTCCTTATCGGTCAGGCGCACGTCGAACAGGTTGTAGCGCACGGGCTTGGCGAACAGGCTTTGATAGCACTGCGGCGTCATGAACACATAGTTGTAGACATACTGCTCATAAATGCCGCCCACCTTCACCTGCGCGGTGCCGTTGTCCGTGGCAAGCTCCACCGTGTCGCCTGCCGAAATGCCGAATTCCGCCGCCAGCTTTTCGTTGAGCAGCACCGAATCATCCGTGAGAGAAAGGGGCGTTTTGTCCTTTCGGGTGTGCAGCGAGATGATGTTGTCGAGCTCGCCGGTGTCTTCGGGCACGGAAATATAGGTGGATTCGGTGGTGGCGTTGTCTTTGAAGCGGAGCGTAACCTCCTCCTGCATGGTGAGCAAAACCGCGTCCGCCCTGCCGGTGTTTTGCGCGAGGGTTTTCAGATATGCCAACTCCTCCGCGTCGCCGCCTGCCTTGGGAATCACCACCGCATCGTACTTGAAAATGTCGCCGAACTGCGCCTCGGTGAGCGGATCGAAGCTGTTGAGCAGGCCGAACGCCGCCACAATCAGCGCGGTGCAGCCGGCAACGCCGATGACGGTCATGCACAGGCGCACCTTGTAGCGAAACAGATTGCGCGCCGTCAGCTTGGCGGTAAAGCCCATGTGCCTCCACAAGGGCGCAACGCGCTCAAGCAAAATGCGCTTGCCCGGCTTGGGCGCCTTGGGGCGCATCGCCTGCGCCGGCTTTGCCCTGAGCGATTTGGCGCATACGATGACGGACACCGCCGCCGTGCAAACCACTGCCGCCAGCATGCCGATGACAATGGACGGCACGTGAATGACGAGGTCGATGTCGCCGATATAGAACATGATTTTGTAGGCGTCATAGATGATGAACGGCAGCGTTGACACGCCTGCCGCCACGCCGACAGCGCTGCCCGTTACGGCGGCAATCATGGAGTAGATGATGTATTTGAGAATAATGGAGCCGTCGGAGTAGCCCAGCGCCTTGAGAGTGGCGATTTCGGTGCGCTTTTCTTCAATCAGGCGCGTCATGGTGGTGACGCAGACGAGCACCGCCACCAAAAGGAAGAACAGCGGAAACACCGATGCGACCGCGTCAAGACGGTCGGCGTTTTGCGTGTAGGTGTGATAACCCGGGTTGTCGTCGCGCGTAAAGACATACCATGTGGGCGGCGAGAGCTTTTCGAGCGCCGCCTCGCCCTCCTCGATTAGTCTCAGGGCTTCGCCGAGCTTTTCGTCGGCGGCGGCTTTGGCGGCGTTGTATTCCTCACGCGCGGCGGCAAGCTGCTCGGCGCCGCTCTGCTTTTGCGCTTCCAGCTCCGCCTTGCCGCTTTCGTACTGCGATTTTGCCGCATCGAGCTGCGCTTTGCCGGCGCTTAGCTGCTGCTGACCGCTGATTTGCTGCACAGCCAATTCGCTTTGTCCCTCGGCAAGCTGCGCGCCGCCCGAATAGAGCTGCGCCTGCGCCAGGGCAAGCTGCGCCTGTCCGATGGCTTCCTTCGCGTCGAGCGCAATCTGCGCCGCGCTTTGCTGTGCGCCCTGCGTCAGATTGCCGATGATTCCGGGAATCAAATCGGCAAAGCCGTCCGGCGTTTTCGGGGGCTGCGACGGCGCGTTGTCAAGGGCGGACTGCTCGCCGGCAATTTGATTGTTGAAGTCGGTTTTGGCGCTGTTGAGCTGCGCCTGTCCCTGCGAGAGCTGCGCCTGCCCCTGCGAAAGCTGCGCCTGCCCTGCGGAGACGCCGCTGTTGTAGGCGCTTTCCGCCTGTGCCAGCGACTGTTCGCCGCCTGCGATCTGCTCCTGCGCCTCGCCGAGCTTTGCCTCGCCCTCGGCGACCTTGGCGTTGTATTCCTCCTCGCCTGCCGCCAGCTCGGCAAGCGCGGCGGAAAGCTGTTCCTGAGCCGCCGACTTTTGGGTTTCATATTCCGTTCGCGCGGCGGCGAGGTCGGCCTTTGCCTTTTCCAGCTCATCGTCAAAGGCGAGTCCGCGCTGTTCGGTGACCGCCTGCAAATCGGCCTTCAGCTTTTCGATTTTGGCTTCGTATTCGTCCGAAAAGGCGGACACCGTATCGGAAAAATCCGCCTTGACATACAATTCCGTGTAGCGCGGAATCTTGAAATCATCCGCGCAAATGTACATATATTCGTCGATTTTGCCGTCGCCGATGGTGGTTGTGCCGCGCTGAAAAGAGATATAGAGCGGCGTTTCCGCCTTGCCGACAATCGTGAACTCATTGGTGTTGAGCAAATCGGTAATCGGCGTGTCGCCTGCCATGGGCGCAAAGGTGATTTTGCCGCCGACCTTGTTCGACGAATTGGCAAAGGCGATGCTTTCGGTGACAATTTGACCGCTTTTTTTCGCAATTTTGCCCTCGTTAATGACAAGGGTGTTCAGCGCCGGATTTTTGTCATAGGACTTCGGCACGGCCATCAGGCGAATCACGTCGCCGCCGTTGTCCGGCGAGGTCATCACGTCGCAAAAATAAGACGGCATGACGCTTTGCACGCCCTCAACGGCGCGCACCGCCGCGATGTCGTCCTCGGAAATGCCGTTGGTGGACACCAGGCGGAAATCCATCAGGCGTTTGTCGCGATAGTAGGTTTCGGCAAGATGATACATTGACGGCGAGGTTGCCTTGATGCCGGCAAAAAAGCCCACGCCCAGCGCGATAATCGCCATAATGGAAATAAACCGCGCTTTGGTGTGCGCGATTTCGCGGAAGGTATTTTGCAGCAGCGCTTTTGTCAATGAAATCACCTCGTTTTAGTGGTTAGTGAACGGATTACAACAGTTGGCTTCTGTTTCGCAATCGGTTTTTGGGGATAGCACGGCGCTTAGGGCAAGCGGTGTTCGCCCCTACAATTGAATGGAAACGTATCAGATATAGGTGTAGGGGCGGTGCTTGCCGCCGCCCGTTTGTCGCGGCTATGCCGCGAC
>CADBSZ010000047.1 GCA_902797525.1 uncultured Ruminococcus sp.
GCAGATATTGACGGAAAATTTTGCAGAGCAAGGCGGAGAGTGCAGGCAGGCTGACGCCTGACAAGCTCGACAACGCAGCTATGCGGAATTTTACGCAATAGAAGTTAAAGAGTTTTGTTGATACTTCGTATAAAATGTGCTATACTGAAAAGCGGTGATAATTATGAGCCATCCGCTGAAGCATTTTAAAACAATTACACATCATCGCCATCAGGTGATTGCCCACTGCGCCAAAGCCGGCATTTTGTGGCAGGGCTTGCGGCACGATTTGTCCAAATACAGCCCCACCGAGTTCATTCCCGGCGCACAGTGCTATTTGGGCGACCGCAGTCCCAACGAAAAGGAACGCGAGCTGTACGGCTATTCGCGCGCGTGGATTCACCACAAGGGCAGAAACCGCCATCACTTTGAATACTGGACGGATTACAATCCGAAAACGCGTGAGATGGAGCCGGTGGAGATGCCGCTGAAATACGTAATAGAAATGTTTTGCGACCGCGTTGCCGCCAGCAAAACCTATAACGGAAAGGCATACACCGACGCCGACCCATACACTTATTTTTTGCGGATTAAGGGCAAGCACCGGCTGCACCCCAACACCGAGGAACTGCTCAACCGTTTGCTCGAAATGCTGCGCGACGAGGGCGAGGACAAAACCTTTGCCTATATCCGCCGCCTGCGCAAGGAGGCAAAGCATGGCAACAACCGCTAAGCTTGCGCATCCGATTCCTCCGCTGTTTGACAAGGAGTCGCGCGTGCTGATTTTGGGCAGCTTTCCGTCGGTAAAATCGCGCGAGTCGATGTTCTTTTACGGACATCCGCAAAACCGCTTTTGGCGGCTGCTGGCACTGCTGTTCGGCGAGGAAACGCCGCAAACCGTTGCCGACAAGAAGAAACTGATTTTAAGCCATCATCTGGCACTGTGGGACACCATTCAGTCCTGCACGATAACCGGCTCGTCCGACAGCTCGATTAAGAATGCGGTGCCGAATGATTTGAGCGTTATTCTAAAACACAGCCGCGTAGAGCAAATTTTTTGCAACGGCGCAGCGTCGTATCACCTCTATCAAAAATATATTTTTCCGCAAAACGGAATTGCGGCTTCAAAGCTGCCGTCCACCAGTCCTGCCAACGCGGCGTACTCGCTGGAGCGGCTGGCAAAGGAATGGAAAGTGATAACCGAAACGGGTTGATCTGCACTCATGCTCGAGTAACAGTCAACCCGTTTTTTCATTTGGTATTAAGGTTATCATCACCAGCTCACGCGGATTGTTGACGCGCGGCACTGCCGCCGTGTTGGAGCAGCCTGCCGAAACAACCAGCCGCTTGTGAAACATGCCGTAGCCGTACTTCGGCAAAATGCCGCCGCCTGCGGAAAACAGCGGTTTTTTAAACAGACGAATTTGTCCGCCGTGGTTATGCCCCGAGAGCACCACGTCAACGGACGTATCGGCAACCATGCGGTCGTAATATTCGGGATGGTGGCACAACAGAATTTTGAGTCCGTCCTTTTTGTCAAAACGGCGCAGCCATTCCTCATCTGCCGCCGTGGATAAGCCGCCGATACGCACAAGCTCGCCGTGTACGACCGTTTTCACGTCGGCGTTATCGAGCAGGGTGATGCCGTTTTCATTCAAGAACGCAACATCCTCCTCAAGCAATTTTTCCTCGTGATTGCCCAAGCTGACAAAAACAGGCGCAAGCCTTGCCGCGCCCTGCAAGAGCGCATAGGCGTTTTGCGTGTCGGGCAGGTTTTTTCTGCCGAAAAGACGAATAAACAAATAGTTGAATTGAAATGCTACCATTAAGAACGCGCGGTGAAGGGGGCTGTAGGCGTTCTTTCGATAAGGCCTGCCTGTTTCGCGGTCAAAGCGTTCAAGGGTGTCGCCTGCCACCGTGATGATGTCGGGCTTTGCCTGTTGCAAAAGTGCGAGCACGTCGTCGTTTTTTCGCTCATGAACATCCGCAATCGAAGCGACGCGCAAGGGCTGTTTGATGCCGGAAACCGCAAGCTGATATTCGGTTAACACTGCCTTTTTTGCCATAACGCCGCCCTCCTTTGGCTGATTTACGGATTATTTTAACCGCTCGGCGCAAAAATGTCAAGCGCCTGTTAAATTTTATGCGGCAAGGCGCGCAAGCAGTACCAAATCGCGGTTGTCGAGCGAGCCGTTGCGGTCGAGGTCAGCGGCGGCGAGCGCATACCCCGAAAGCGATTGGCAGTTGACCAAATGGCTCATTACCGCGTCAATGTCCGTGCCGTTGACCGCACCGTTACAGGAAACGTCGCCCAATACAACAATGCCGCCGCTGCCGCCGTTCCACGCGGCGGAGCAGCCCGTTTTCAGAACGCCGGCGGTGAAGGGCTGTCCCGATTCATCAAAAATCCCTGTCAGCTCGGGACAGCAATTGCAAAGCTGTTTGACGGTCGTTCCTGCGCTGACGGTCAGTTTGTCCGCTGTCGCGGTGCTGTTTGAGTCAGAGCCGCCTTCGGCCTCCCTAAAATTAAAAACCACACAGGAATAATCCGGTTTCAGCACTGCCGCCTGCTCGCCGACTGCCGCCGCGGCAATCGCACCGCTGTCGGAAAACACGCCGCTGTCCGTTTGAACCGCAGGCTGTGCAACGCCGTACTGCCGTCCGCCGTTCAGGTTGCACAAAATACCGTCGGCTGTCAGCACAACGCCGTAGCCCGCATTCGTTACCAAAGTGTGCGTATTTAAGGCGGTGCAAAACGCCGCATTGCCCTTGGAAAGGCGGTAAATGTTGCCGCTGTCGGTCAGCGCATAGGCGCGGTTGCCGTTCACAAACAACTGCGCGGCACTGTCACCTAAAGCATATTGATACACACGTTCACCGCAGATGCCGGTGACTCCGTCGGTGAGCAAAAACACTTCGCTGTCCGACACAGCAAACGACGTATAGGAAATGTCCTTCGCACAGTTCAGGCTCTGTTCGGCATAGGCGCCGTTGCTCAGGTTGAGCGTACCTACCGAAAAATCTCCTTTTCCGCTTTCGCACATGGCATATACGCTGTTTTCATCATGACAGACGGCGCGGATAACGCCGCCGGTGCGCACCGTGCGTAAGGCCGCCGACGGAATAACGCGCGCCGAATAAAGCGTTTGATTGGAAAAGCCGTAAAAGTAGGCCGAAGCTTTGCCGCTGTAGCTGAAAATGCGTTTTGCTGACGACAAAACAGACAAATCGGACGCGGTTTCGGCAACGGCGCGAAACGGAGTGCATAAAAACAAGGCGAGAAAAAACAAACACAATAACGCGCGTTTTGTCATTTCCTCACCTCCTGTGACTATATCTCGATTATAGCACAAGATTCGACAATCATCAACCAATTTTTCAACTATTTTTCAAATATGAATTGATTTTCAGGGCTATCAATGCTATACTTTTTATATAGACAAAAAAAGGAGCTTTTCCTGTGAAAATTACCGCCTTAACCGAAAATACCACGCAGTGCGGCTTGCCGACCGAGCACGGACTGAGCTTATATATTGAAACCGAAAAGCACACGGTTTTGTTTGATATGGGTCAAAGCGATTTGTTTGCACAAAACGCCGCCTCTCTTGGCGTTGACCTTCGCAAAGCGGACGCGGCGGTGCTGTCGCACGGGCATTATGACCACGGCGGCGGACTGAAAACGTTTTTGGAAATCAATGACCACGCGCCGGTGTATATGAGCCGCTACGCGTTTGAACCGCACTATAACGGCGAGGAAAAATACATCGGAATCGACCCGGACTTAGAGGGAAACCAGCGTATTATTCTGACCGAGGGCGTCACCAAAATCGCCGACAAGCTGACGCTGTTTTCATGCAACGGCCGCGAAAAGCTGTTTGACCCCGGCTCGGACGGTTTGACCGTAAAACAAAACGGCACGCTGACTCCCGATGATTTCCGTCACGAGCAATATCTGCTGATTGAGGAGCGCGGCAAGCGCGTGCTGGTCAGCGGCTGCTCGCATAAAGGGATTCTCAACCTGGCGGCGTGGTTTAAGCCCGACGTGCTGGTGGGCGGCTTTCATTTGATGAATCAGCCTCTTGACGACCGCCTGAAGGCTCTTGCCGAACAACTGAACCGCTGCCGCACCGACTACTACACCTGCCACTGCACAGGCGCGGCGCAATACGCATTTTTGAAACCGTATATGAACCGCCTGCACTATCTTGCCGCAGGCGACACGATTGAGGTGTAACACGATGGCAGATGTATTTGATTATTTAAAATGGCGCGGAGACCTGCGGCTTTCGCAGGACGGCTTTAACAACGTTGACGCCGTCATTTTGTCGCGGCTGTCCTATATTCAGCTTGACGGCGTGCTGCCGGACGGCGAAACGCTTTCGTTAAGAGAAATTGCCGACCGCTTCTTCGCGGACGAAAAACGTCCCGCGCAGGTGCTTTGGAAGGGCGACGCAGAGCTGCTGAGAGCGGCGGCGGACAGCAACCGCTTCGGCACGTTGCCGCTGTCGTGTTATGTAAACATCATCGACGGAGAATCGCGCATGCAGTTTTCGGCAGTGCTGATTGATTTGGGCGATCAGCATTTTATCTCCTACCGCGGCACCGACAACACCCTCGTCGGCTGGCAGGAGGATCTTGCGATGTTCTGCCACTTCCCCTTGGCCTCGCAGCAAAAGGCGCTGGCATATTTTGAGGAGCAGGCGGCGCGCTTTGACGGCAGCTTTATCCTCGGAGGGCATTCAAAGGGCGGCAATCTGGCGGTGTATGCCGCGGCGTTTTGCAGCGACAGCTTGCGCAATCGGATTGACGCGGTATACAGTTTGGACGGTCCGGGCTTTGAACGCAAAAATCTGGAAAACAGCGGATTTGAAAGTATTTGCGATAAAATTCACACTTACGTGCCGCAGTCGTCTATTTTCGGCATGCTGCTGGAGCATCAGGAGGCATACACCGTGGTGCAGAGTCAACGAAAGGGCTTTATGCAGCACGACATTTATTCGTGGGAAATCGACTGCACCGACTTGATTACCCTGCCGCAAACAACCGCGACCAGCGCGTTTTTTGACCACACGCTGACAAGCTTTGTCGACGGCATGACAATTGAGCAACGCGAACAGCTGGCAGACGGCGTGTTTGA
>CADBSZ010000048.1 GCA_902797525.1 uncultured Ruminococcus sp.
GCGGTTTCTTCCGGAATCTCGTAGTGTTCGCTGTGCATTTTGTGGTTGGTCACGTCGTCCACCTTGACTGGACGGAAGGTCCCGAGACCGACATGCAGGGTGACGTAGGCGATTTTCACGCCCTTCGCGCGCAGCCTGTCCATCAGCTCCTGTGTAAAATGCAGTCCTGCGGTGGGCGCGGCGGCGGAGCCCAACTCATGGCTGTAAACCGTCTGGTAGCGCTCCTTGTCCTTGAGCTCCTCGGTGATATAGTGGGCAAGCGGCATTTGTCCGATTTTGTCCAGCGTCGCGAAAAAGCTTTCGTCGCAGTCAAAATCCACAATGCGGTTTCCGTCGTCCTTCACCTCGGCAACCGTTGCGGTTAAAATGCCGTCGCCAAAGCTGAATCGCGCGCCCTCGCGCGCCTTTTTGCCGGGCTTGCAAAGGGTTTCCCAGCGGTTGCCGCTAATTTGCTTTAATAACAAAAATTCCACACGCGCGCCGGTTTCATTCTTAATGCCGTAAATACGTGCCGGCAGCACGCGCGAGTCGTTTGCAACAATCAAATCGCCCTCGTGCAAATAGTCGATGATGTCATAAAAATGCTTGTGTGTGATTTCGCCGCTTTGACGGTCAAGCACAAGCAGTCGTGAGCTGTCGCGCGGCTCCACCGGCGTCTGCGCAATCAGCTCTTTGGGTAAATCATAGTAAAAATCGCTTGTTTTCATATTATCATTCCTTTGTTTAACGGCTCGTGGTTCGTGGTATTTTAACATCAAATTATCTTGTCAAATCGTCTGAATTGACAGCGCGGTTTCACGGCAGGGCAACACCCGCCCCGGCAACACAAGAAGAAATGGTATTACACGCCGTTTATCCGGCGTTTCATTAAATCTGTGCTATCCAAAGGTGCACTGCCCTCCCGCGGCAACGGGTTACAGTGTTGACATACTTTACTTAAAATAATTGACAATAAAACCATAAGATGATATATTATATAGTAGGGTAATTTGGAAATCACTCTATATTTTGCGGTTGACGATAAATCATCAAGCACTTTATCTATCATATTATATTTTTTCGAATATGGCAACCGCTTTTTGAAAATTTGTTTAAATCGGAGGAATCGACAGTGAGAAAGTTTAATGTTGGAATCATCGGAGCTACCGGCATGGTAGGACAGCGCTTTGCGCTTTTGCTCGAGAACCATCCTTGGTTTGAGGTAACCGCGCTTGCCGCCAGCGCCAGAAGCGCAGGCAAAAAGTACGGCGACGTCGTAGAGGGCAGATGGCACATGGCAACTGCACTCCCCGAAAAATACAAGGACATGGTTATCATGGACGCGGAGAACGTTGAAGAAGTTGCCGCTAAGGTTGATTTCTGCTTCTGCGCCGTAAACATGAAAAAGGACGAAATCCGCGCTCTCGAGGAAAAATACGCCAAGGCTGAATGCCCGATTGTGTCCAACAACTCGGCTCACCGCTTCACGCCCGACGTTCCCATGGTTATTCCGGAAATCAACGCCGATCACATCAAAATCATCGAAGCGCAGAGAAAGCGTCTTGGCACCAAGCGCGGCTTTGTGGCTGTTAAGTCCAACTGCTCGCTTCAAAGCTACGTTCCCGCCATCGCACCTTTAAAGGAGCTGGGCGTAGACAAGGTTCTCGCGTGCACCTATCAGGCAATTTCCGGCGCCGGCAAAACCTTTAAGACTTGGCCCGAGATGATCGACAACCTCATTCCGTACATCGGCGGCGAGGAAGAAAAGTCCGAAAAAGAGCCCCTCAAAATCTGGGGACACATCGAAAACGGTGAGATTGTTCCCACCGACGACATCGCCATCACTTCACAGTGCCTGCGCGTTCCCGTGTCTGACGGCCACACAGCGGCAGTGTTCATGTCCTTTAAGGACGGCGTGAAAAAGCCCTCTGTTGACGAAATCATCAGCATTTGGGAAAACTTCAAGGGCAGGGCGCAGGAGCTTGCGCTTCCCAGCGCGCCCAAGCAGTTCCTCCATTACTTCACCGAGCCCGACCGTCCGCAGATTAAATCAGAGCGTAATCTCGAAAACGGCATGGCGGTTTCGGTCGGCAGACTCAGAGAGGACACCCAGTACGACTACAAGTTCGTGTGCATGTCCCACAACACATTAAGAGGCGCAGCAGGCGGCGCGGTTCTTCTTGCCGAGCTTCTCTGCGCGGAAGGCTATATGGATTAATCTAAAACAATACGGAGGCGTATTATGGCTAACCCAATTTTCACAGGTTCGGGTGTCGCGCTGATTACACCCATGAACTCAGACGGTTCTGTCAATTATCAGGCGCTCGGCGATTTGCTTGAGTTCCATGTTGCGAACAAAACCGACGCGATTATCGCCTGCGGAACCACAGGCGAGGCGGCGACCCTTTCCGAAAAAGAGCATCTTGAGGTGCTCGCGTTTACCACCGAAAAAATCAACGGCAGAATTCCCGTTATCGCTGGCACCGGCAGCAACGACACCGCCTTTGCGGTTATGCTGTCCAAGGAAGCGCAGAAATTCGGCGTTGACGCGCTGCTGACCGTTACTCCTTACTACAACAAAACCTCACAGGCAGGCCTTGTCAAGCACTTCAACGTGATTGCCGACGCGGTCGATTTGCCGATTATTCTCTACAACGTTCCTTCAAGAACCGGCTGCAACATCAAGCCCAAAACCTATGAGGAGCTGTGCAAGCATCCGAACATCGTTGCGGCAAAGGAAGCCAGCGGCGACATTTCACAGGTTGCGCTGATTCGCTCACTCTGCGGCGACAAGCTCGACATCTATTCCGGCAACGATGACCAAACCGTTCCGTTTATGTCGCTCGGCGCACTGGGCGTAATCTCCGTTTTCGCGAACATCTGCCCGACCGAAATGCATGACATCTGCCGTCTTTGCCTCGACAATGACTTTGCGCAGGCACAAAAGCTGCATTTCCACTATATTGAGCTGATGAACATTATGTTCAGCGACGTCAACCCGATTCCCGTCAAGACCGCTATGAACCTCTTTGGCTTTGACGCGGGCGAGTGCCGTCTGCCGCTCGTTCCCATGAGCGCCGCGGCGTACCACAACCTCAAGGATTGTCTGGCAAAGTACGATTTGTTGGATAAATATACAAAATAATCAAATCATATGTTGGAAGGGCGTGCGTTGCACGCCTTTCTTATCACAAAAGATAAGGAAGTGTAAATAATGACGAAGATTGCCATAGTCGGCTGCAACGGCAAAATGGGCGCTTTTGTGGCGCGGGCGGTAAAGGAGCACCCCTCGTGCGAAACGCTGTTCGGCGTTGACGCGTTCGGCGAAAGCAGCTACGATTTTCCCGTATACAAAGCCTTTGACGAGGCGGTTGAAAAGCCCGATGTTATCGTCGATTTTTCCAATCCTGCCGCGCTTGACGGCATGCTCGGCTACGCGGTAAAAAACAGCGTTCCGTGCGTGATTTGCACCACCGGCTATTCCACTGAACAAGTCGCGCAGATTAAGGCGGCGGCAGAAAAAACAGCTGTTTTTTATTCGGGCAACATGTCGCTCGGCATCAATTTGCTGATTGAGCTTTCCAAGCAGGCGGCAAAGGTGCTCGGCAGCAGCTTTGACATCGAAATCGTGGAAAAGCACCATAACCTCAAGGTTGACGCTCCCAGCGGCACCGCGCTGATGATTGCCGACGGCATTTCCGAAACGCTTGAGCAGGAGCCGCAGTATGTTTATGACAGGCACGCCGCGCGCAAAAAGCGCTCCAAAAATGAAATCGGCATTCACTCCGTCCGCGGCGGTACCATTGTCGGCGAGCACGAGGTGATTTTTGCAGGTCACGACGAGGTGGTTACCATCAGCCATCAGGCGCAGTCCAAGGAGGTTTTTGCAGTCGGCGCGGTTAACGCCGCGGCATTCCTCGCCGGTCAAACAGCCGGCATGTACAGCATGAGCGATTTGCTGGCAGAAAAATTTTAATGCTTTTAACTTTTTGAGGTCGGGTTTCCCGGCCTCTTTTTTGGTTGGGACGAACGCCGTCAACTCAAAAAACATAGAATATAGCGTAGGAATAGAATCTTACAGATGAGGTGAAACAATGAAGAATATCATTACCTTCGCGTCCGTGACGAATGCTATGAAGGCGCGCGAGCTGCTGCGCCGTCACAATATTCCTTCGCGCATGATTCGCACGCCGGCAAAGCTGAGAAAAGGCTCCTGCGGCTACAGCCTTGCCGTCGGACGCGATTTTGAAAAAGCAACACAGCTGATTGTTAATCACAACATTCCCTATAAAGGCATTTACGCCGATGATGCCCGGTGATATATTTTGACAACGGCGCCACCACCTTTCCAAAACCGGCGTCGGTGGTGCGCGCGGTCAACAGCGTAATGCAGAACACCGGCGCCAACCCGGGGCGCAGCGGTCACCGCATGTCGCTGCAGGCGGCGCAAATCATGTATGACTGCCGCAAAAACGCCGCGCGGCTGTTTGGGCTCGGCGAACCCGAAAACATTATCTTCACACAAAACTGCACTGCCGCGCTTAATACCGTCATCAAAGGCGTGCTCAAAAGGGGAGACCACGCCGTCATTTCCTCGCTTGAGCATAACGCCGTCGTCCGTCCGCTCGAGCATATGAAGCGATACGGCGTGACCTATTCCGTTGCGGATTATGTTGAGGGCGATGACGACGCAACGCTGAACAATTTTCGAAAAGCCATTCAAGCCAACACAAAATTAGTCGTGTGTACCGGCGCGTCAAACGTGTTCGGCATGCGCCTTCCGGTGGAGCGCCTTGCCGCGATGTGCCGTATTTATCATATCTTATTCTGCGTTGACGCCGCGCAAACGGCAGGTGTTGTTCCCGTAAACATGCAGGACAGCGGCATCGACTTTTTGTGTACGGCAGGCCACAAGGGTCTTTACGGTCCGATGGGTACGGGCATTCTTGCCGTTAACAGCGATATTCATCCCGACAGCCTGATGCAGGGCGGCACGGGCAGCATGTCCATGAGCCTGCAACAGCCCGAAACCCTGCCCGACAAATACGAAAGCGGCACGCCGAATCTGCCCGGCATCGCAGGACTGAACGAAGGCATCAGGTTTGTACTTGCAAGGGGAGAGCAGAAGCTTTTAAATGACGAAATCCGCAAAGCACAGCGGCTTTTTGACGGACTTTCACACCTTCCGGGAGTAATTCTATACACCGAAAGACCTGCAATTAATACGCACACACCGGTTATTTCCTTTAATATTCAAAACCACGACAGCGAGGAGGTCGCCGCACTGCTGGGCGACCGCTTTAATATCGCTGTGCGCGCCGGGCTTCACTGCGCGCCGCTCGCACACCGTTTTTATCACACAGAGGACAGCGGAACGGTACGCGCGGTGATGTCCGCCTTCACAAAACCGGTACAAATTGAGTATTTTATCTCCTCGGTGAATAAAATTATAAAACTTCTTCCCAAAAAGGTTGCAATCGAGGATAAAAATGTGCTAAAATAAAAAAGTAAATATAAATCCGAAGTTGAAAGGAGGATGTTCATGGAAATATTTGATAACCTTTGGTCAATCGTCAAAACGGTTCAGTTCCGCGACGTCATTGATATTTTGGCGATTGCGCTGATTATTTTCGGAGTGTTCCGTTTAATCCGTGAAACCAGAGCCGTGCAGCTGCTCAAGGGCTTGCTGTTGCTGCTGGTTGTTTACATCCTCTCGTCTGTTTTCAATCTTGTCATGCTGTCAACCTTGCTTCGCGCGTTTTTTGAGGCGTCGGTTGTCATTATCACGGTGATTTTTCAGCCCGAAATCCGCAAGGCGCTTGAGCAGGTCGGCAGAAATAAAAACTGGAAAAAATATATCCGTATTTTCTCCAAATACGGAAAAAGCGACGAATGGGAAAAGGCAGTGCACAAGTCGATTATCGACGCCGCCGACACCTCCGTCATATTCTCGCGTTCGCGCACCGGCGCGCTGCTTGTTTTCGAGCGTGAAACCATGCTCTCCGACATTGCTTCAACCGGTACCATTGTAGACGCGGAAACCTCCGTAGCGCTGTTCGGCAACATCTTCTTCAACAAAGCGCCGCTGCACGACGGCGCCAGCATTATCCGCGACGGCAAGCTGTTTGCCGCGGGCTGTATTTTGCCGCTGACAGCGAACAAAAACGTCGACATCAACCTCGGCACGCGCCATCGCGCCGCGCTCGGCATCAGCGAGCAAAGCGACGCGGTTGTGCTGGTTGTCAGCGAGGAAACAGGCGTCATCTCCCTTGCGGTTGAAGGTGAGCTGACACGCGAGTTTACGCGCGACCAGCTGATTCAAAAGCTCAACGAGCTGCTTCTGGGTGAAACGGAAGAGGACGAGAGCAAATACCGCCGGTTCAGAAAGGGGAGGAAAAAGTAGTGAAAAAGAACTCCCTGTTTCAGCGCTGGATGCAGAATAACTATGTTTTATTCGCCGTTGCGCTGCTGATTTCCATTGTGATTTGGGGTTATATGACCTTCAACTCCTCCAGCAACGACACCACCTTCACTATTAACAATATTCCCATTCAGATTGAGCTTTCCGAGGACGCGCAGGCGCTGGGGCTGCAGGTGTTCACCGAGGGTGAGACCAAGGCATCCGTTACCGTTTCGGGCAACCGAACGGTGCTGGGTATGGTCAACGAAAACGACTTCACCGTCACCGCCGCCGCAGGCTCCATTGACTCCTCCGGCAATTACACCCTGCCTGTTTCGGCAAACAAGCGCTCAACGCTGGGCAATTTTCAGATTACCAGTTCCTCACCGGCGTCCATCAGCGTCACGGTTGATTACTTTAAATCCAGTGATTTTCAAATTCAGGACGGCATTGTCTTTTATGTGGAGGACGGCTACTACGGCACCGCTTCGCTGCCGTACACCACGGTTTCTATTTCGGGACCGCAGTCCGAAATTCTCAAGATTAAAAAGGTTGTCGCCAAGGCGAATGTTGACGGCAAGCTCAAGGAGAACAAGGACGTTGACGCCAGCATTGTTTTGCTGGACGAAAATGACAACGAGCTGTCGCAAAAGCTCTTGCAGCTCAGCTACAGCGCCGTAAAGGCGACCGTGACGGTACTGCCCGAAAAGACGGTTGCTGTTGAGCCTGTTTTTGTCAACAAGCCCGAGGGGTTGGAAATTACCTCCGATATGATTTCCATCACGCCCGGCGAGCTGCTTTTGGCAGGTCCTTCCGAGGATTTGAACAAGATGAAATCCGTCAAGCTTGAGCCGATTGATTTCGCAACGCTCAAAAACGAGAAGATTAACTTCGACGAGCTGGGCATTGAGATTCCCGAAAATTGCAAGAGCATCAGCAACTACACCTCTGCCAAGGTGACGCTCAACCTCAGCGCCATGACCGCCAAGACGTTCACTGTTGACCGCTTCACGGTTGAGGGGCTGCCCGAGAACTACACCTCCGAGGTGACGTCAAAGAGCATTAACGTGACGGTCATCGGCAAAAAGGACGAAATCGACGCGCTCACCGCTTCACAGATTACCGCCGTGATTGACACCTCGGCGTCGTCAGGCAAAACCGGCTCGGTCGAAATGCCTGTCAACTTTAAGTTCAGCGGCGCTTCCACCTGCTGGGCATACGGCACCTATCAGGCAAACGTAACCATTTCGTCAAAATAATTTTCAGTAATAAAGCCTCCGTTTTCGGAGGCTTTATTTTTGTGTCTGATTTTCTGAAAATCGGTTGTCAAGCGTATGAAATTATGTTATAATAAATTTAATTATGCGGCAGTGATACACCGCCGCTCAAAAATTTGCGGAGGCTATATGAAGGAGCTGTTTCAGTTAATCACAAGGCTTGATTTTAAAGGGCTTTTTTATCAAAAAACCGATAATATTTTTATCCAGTTTTTCCGCTACTGCTTTGTCGGCGGTTTGGCAACGGTGGTTGAGGGCGGCGCGCTGTGGCTGATTCAGCACTTTATCTTTCGCGAGCAAGTCGGCTTCACCGTTACGATTTCGCAGGGAATCGCATTTGTGCTTGGCTTGGTTGCGAATTTCATTCTGTC
Organism: uncultured Ruminococcus sp.; assembly: GCA_902797525.1. Taxonomy (GTDB): domain Bacteria; phylum Bacillota; class Clostridia; order Oscillospirales; family Acutalibacteraceae; genus Ruminococcoides. The sequence continues at coordinate 8,028 of CADBSZ010000048.1, forward strand.
AAAGCTGTTTGTTTTTCAGGAAAAAAGCGAAAAAACCAACGCGGCAGGCGAGTTTGTCGCCTATGCTGTTATCGGCGTCATCGGACTGCTGATCAAGGAGCTGCTGCTCTGGATATTCAACCTGCAGCTTGGCATTCACTACATGCTGGTGTGGGTGATTTCCACCATTATTGTTCTAATTTGGAATTATGCGGCGCGCAGAATCGCTTTGTACCGCAAAAAATAACGTTGTAACTAACGGAAAAGGAATATAAAACATGCAGAAGGTATTAATTATCGGCGCAGGCCCGGCAGGACTGACCGCGGCATATGAGCTGATGGACAAAAGCAAGGATTTTGAAGTCATTGTGTTTGAAGAAAGCGACCGCTTCGGCGGCATTTCGCGCACGGTCAACTACAAGGGCAACCGCATGGACATGGGCGGCCACCGCTTTTTTTCCAAGGTGCCGGAGGTAAATGCCTGGTGGGAAAAAATGCTCCCCACCCAGGGCGCGCTGCCGCACGACGATGTGGTGCTCGGCAGGGAATCCACCACTGTTCCCGGCGGTCCCAACCCTGAAACAGCCGACCGCGTTATGCTCAGGCGCAATCGTCTGTCGCGTATTTTCTTTAACTCCAAGTTTTTTGATTATCCGATTTCGCTCAAATTTGAAACCATTAAAAACATGGGCTTCGGCACCACGATTGTTGTTGGCTTCAGTTATTTGAAAAGCGCCGTTTTTAAGCGGAAAGAAAACTCTCTTGAGGATTTTTACATCAACCGTTTTGGCAAAAAACTCTATTCCATGTTCTTTGAGAACTACACCGAAAACCTGTGGGGCAGACACCCCTCCGAGATTTCGCCCGAATGGGGCGCACAGCGCGTCAAGGGCTTGTCCATCAAGGCGGTGCTCAAGGATATTTTCGGCAAAATGTTCAACAAAAAGAACCGCAAGGTAGAAACCTCGTTGATTGAGGAGTTTGCGTATCCCAAGCTCGGCCCCGGTCAGCTGTGGGATTTAACCGCCGCCGACTTTGAAAAAATGGGTGGCACCATCATCAAAAACGCCAAGGTCGTCAACATTTTAAAGGACGGCGGCAGGGTGACAGGGCTGGTTTATGAAAAGGACGGTCAGCGCGTCACCGTTGAGGGCGATTACATCATTTCGTCCATGCCTGTCAAGGATTTGGTCGAGGGCATGAACGACGTGCCCGACAAATATCTGCAAATCGCTTCGGGGCTTCCTTACCGCGACTACATGACCGTCGGTGTGCTGATTCCTCACCTTAATCTCAAAAACGAAACCAAAACAAAAACCATGGGCAACATCGTGCCCGACAACTGGGTGTATGTGCACGACAGAAGTGTCAAAATGGGACGTTTCCAAATCTATAACAACTGGTCGCCCTACATGGTTAAAAATATCGAAAACACCGTCTGGATGGGCTTGGAATACTTCTGCAACGAGGGCGACGAAATGTGGTCGATGACCGACGACGCCTTCGGCAAAATGGGTGTTTCCGAAATGGTCAAAATGGGCTTGATTGACAGCGAAAGCGATGTCCTCGACTTCCACGTTGAGCGCGTAAAAAAGGCGTATCCGGCTTATTTTGACACCTATGAGCACATGGACGAGCTGCGCGAATACCTCGATTCCATTTCCAACCTGTTCTGCGTGGGCAGAAACGGCCAGCACCGCTACAACAATATCGACCACAGCATGTGTACATCCTTTGAAACCGTTAAAAGCATCCTCTCCGGTCAGACGAGCAAGGACAACATCTGGAACGTCAACACCGAAAAGGAATACCACGAGGAAACAAAGTCATGAACAAAAATGTAACTCAGCGTTCCGGCGACAACATCTTTGACCTTTTGCTGCGGCACCCATTTGTATTTGTTGCACTGATGTGCGTGCTGCTGCTGCCGCTGGGCTTTTCGCAGGCGGAGCATATCACCGCTTCGGGCGTTGTCATTGAGGCGATTATCTGGATTTTGGGCGCCTCCGCGCTGTTCGCCTTCGGCAAGCCGAGCGACAACCCGAAAATCAACACCTATCTGATTATTTCATCCGCGCTGGTGACGGTTCTGTTTTCACTGTTTGTCAGCGAAAACGGCAGCTTTGGCACGGTCATGTTTATTCCCGTTGCCTTTGGGCTGGTTCAGCTTGCGGTTGTTTTGTACCGCGAAAAAAAGCTCACGGCAGACCGCCTGATTCTTTTGATGATGGTGCTCGGCGTTGTGGCGCGCTATTGCTACGTGCTCAAATTCGACTGCTCGCAGATTCAGCACGACGTCGGCAGATTCGACGGCGAAATCGGCCATGAGCCCTACATTATGTACTGGTACAAAAACGGCTTGGCGCTGCCCGATTTTGACGTCACCACACGCTGGCAGTTCTATCATCCGCCCCTGCACCACATTTTGATGGCGCTTGGTCTGCGCGTTTTCACCACGTTTGGAATGTCGCTTGAGTGGGCGCAGGAGGCGATTCAAATTCTTCCCATGCTCTATTCCGCGCTGAGCATGGTCGCCTGCTACCGCATTTTCAAGCTCGTCAGACTCCACGGCGCAGGGCTTGTTGCCGCAACGGCAATCGTTTGCTTTTATCCCACCTTCATCATCTGGGGCGGCGCCTACAACAACGACATGCTCGCTACGCTGTTTATGCTGCTGGCAATTCTTTGGACGCTCAAATGGTACCAAAAGCCCTCGCTGCGGCGAATTCTTCCGATTGCGCTGTGCATTGGCTTAGGCATGAGCACCAAGCTCTCCGCGTGGATGGTCGCGCCTGCGGTGGCGATTGTGTTTTTGTGGACGCTCATCCGCAACATCAAAAAGCCGCTGCCCTTCATCGGTCAGTTCGCCGCGTTCGGCGCGGCGGTCTTTCCGCTCGGACTGTGGTGGGGAATCCGCAACCTCTTGCTGTTTAACATTCCGATTACCTATGTGCCCGACATCAACTCCGTGGCAATGTCGGTAGAGTCGGTGCCGGTTTGGCAGCGTTTGTTTGATTTCAGCCTGCCGCAGTTCACCTATCCGTTCATGGCGTTCACCGTGTATCACGCGCCCTATAACGAATACAATCCGCTGACAGGACTCCTGAAAACCTCGATTTTTGACGAGTACAACACGCCGTGGAATTTCAGCGAAATGGCGACGGTGTTCGTTGTGATTGCCGCCGTACTCGCGCTTTTCGGCACCGTTTGTCTGGTGTGGTGGCTCATCAGGCGCGACACTGCCGCCGACTTGACCACCAAGATTTTCTTTGTCACCATTTTTGTGACGATTCTGATTTCTTACTACTTATTCTGCTTCGAGTTCCCGTATGTCTGCACGGAAAACATCCGCTACTGCATACCGGTCATTCCGATTCTCGCCCTTGCAACGGGCTTTGGAGTGAACCGAATCGGAGAAAAACTGAAAAAATAAAAGCAGGGCAGCTCATTTTGTCGATGAGCTGCCCTTTTGGTATGCATCAAATAAACCTATAACATACTGCGGCATATGCTAAAGCTTGATTCTGCTTTGACTGCCGCGGCGGATTTTCGCCTTTTCCATGTCGTCCATGTTATGCCCGCGTACGCTTTGCACCAAGCCGATACAAATCAGCGTCGCCATCGCTGAGGTGCCGCCTGAGCTAAACAGGGGCAGGGTAATGCCGATAACGGGGAAGAAGCCCAGCACCATGCCGATGTTGATAATCGTCTGTGAGGCGAGCGAGGCAAACACGCCGCTGCAAATGAATTTGCCCTCGTTTTCCGTAGCGTTCGCGGCGTTCATAATCACCTTGATGATAATGCCGAATAAAATCGCCATCAACAGCACACAGCCGACAAAGCCCAGCTCCTCGCCGGCGACGGTCAAAATAAAGTCGTTTTCCTGTTCGGGCACAATCCAGTATGCTACGCGCGAGCCGTTAAACAGGCCGCTGCCTGTCGCGCCGCCGCTTGCAATGCTCACCTTGCCCTGAAACTGCTGCCAGCCATAATTCGTCATGGCGTTGCCGTCCAAATCAAACAGCGCCAAAAAGCGGTTGCGGTGCTCGTCGTTGAGAAAAAAGTTCCAGATGACGGGGATTCCCACCAACAGCAAGCCGCCCAGCGCTGCAAAATATCTTAGCTGAACGCCTGCGATAAACGACATAATTAAAAACATCAGGCCGAAAATCAGCACCGTTCCGTCGTCGCCCTGCATGTGAATCA
>CADBSZ010000049.1 GCA_902797525.1 uncultured Ruminococcus sp.
AATGAAATCCGATTGTAAAACACAGGCGGCGATTGAGCTATTGCAAGAAAAATCTGAAAAACTCGGCAGACTTCCGCAAAAAGGTGATTTTGACAGCGAAACTGTCTGTTTCATTAAACAAAAGCTCGGGCCGTGGCCGAGAGCCTTGGAAAAGGCAGGACTAAAGCTGAAAAAGGGGGAACGGCATGAATAAAATCATTTCAAAACTGATTGCTTTTTTATTGGCGCTTCAGCTGGTGACGTGCAGTGTGTTCTCCTCGTCGGCATTGTCGGATCATGAATTTTCCGAAAAACTGGAAAGCACTGCCGCTTATCTTCAATCGCTTCCGCAGTCCGGCGTTGGTTCCATCGGCGGTGAATGGCGGATTCTCGGTCTGGCGCGTGCAAATAAGCTGAGCAAAAGCGACAAACAAGCCTACATCAAAAATGTTGAAGAGTATGTTTGTTCCATAGGCTCAGCTAAATTACACAAGCGTAAATCCACCGACAATTCACGCGTTATCATCGCGCTGTCCGCTGTCGGAAAGAATGCGGCGAGTGTTGCCGGATATGACCTCACCGCACCGCTTGCCGATTTTGATTATGTCGGAACACAGGGAGTCAACGGCTATATGTGGGCGCTGATTGCGCTTGATTCCTGCCGTTATCCGATAAAACCGGACAATTCAATATCAAACCCTGCCACGCGCGAAAAACTGATTGAAGGCATTTTAAGCAAACAATGCGACGACGGCGGATGGACGCTCAGCGGCAACAATTCCGATCCCGACATGACCGCTATGGCGATTCAGGCGCTCGCGCCTTATCGTTTTTATGACGCTGAAATTCAGGCCGCTATTGACCGCGCGCTTGAGCGTTTAATCTCCCTGCAGCAGGAGAACGGCGGTTATTATTCTTATGATGATTTCAATCCCGAAAGCTGCGCGCAGGTAATCGTTGCCCTGACAGCGCTCGGAATTGATCCCCGGACGGACGAACGCTTTAATAAAAGCGGAAAAACACTGCTTGACAGTATCATGCGCTTTTCCGTTGAAAACGGATTTGAGCACACGCTCGGACTTGGTTATAACCAGATGGCCACCGAGCAGGCATTTTATTCATTTGTATCGTACAATCGCTTTCTCAATCATCAGACCGCGCTGTATGATATGACGGATAATCATGATTATGAGCTGCAAGACTTAAACAGCGACGGCGTTTTTTCCATTAACGACGTCACGTTTCTTCAGCGCTATCTCGCTGAATATGACGAGCCGCTGACCGTATCCGAAAAACGGACGGCAGACGTGAATTGCAGCGGACAAATCGACATTAAAGACGTCACAAAGCTTCAACGAATGTTGGTGCAATTAGGATAACGGTATGCTGAATTTTATCAAAAAATATAAATTCATACTGCTTGCTGCGGTTGCGGCAATTGTCGTGCTTGTTATTGCATTTGTCAGCGGCGGCAGTATTGAAGAAACAAAAAAGCAGACAGAAGCTTCGCACGCGGTTTTGGAGACCGCTGCCACCGAAACCACTGTTCCTGTGACGGAAAAATCCACTTCGTCATCCGCCTCAACAGTTTCCGAAACCACCGTTGAAAGTTCAATTGCTTCTTCACCCTATTCGTCAACACAACCCGGTACACCGGCACCGACACAGGCGCAAACGGCCGCAACGGCTCCCGCAACCCAAAAATCCAACCAAACGACAAATCCTGTTTCCACAACCCCTCCGGCGCCCGTTAAGCCGCAGGAGCAGGAAATCAAGGAAAAAACCTACCGTTGTACAATTTCGATTTCCTGCGCGACAATTCTTAACAATATGGACAAGCTTAACGCCGATTCTTATGAGCTTGTACCTGCCGACGGCTGGCTGTTAAAGCCCGTCAGCGTGGAATATCAGGACGGAGAAAGTGTGTTTGATGTTTTGCAGCGCGTGTGCCGCGAGAATAAGATTCATATGGAGTTTAGTTCAAATCCGGTTTATAATACTGCTTATATTGAAGCAATCGGTAATTTGTATGAATTTGACTGCGGTGCCAATTCCGGCTGGATGTATTGTGTGAACGGATGGTATCCAAACTACGGCTGTTCGCAGTATGCCGTGAAAAACGGCGATGTAATTGAATGGAAATACACTTGCAACCTCGGCTATGACATCGGTGGAGGAAACGTAAGCTATAGCAATTCCGATTAATATGAAAGACGCTTTTTCAAACAGACATCCGCTTGTGAATTTTGCTTTTTTCACGGCGGTGATTCTGTTTTCAATGTTTCAAATGCACCCTGTTTGTCTGGTAATTTCCATGTTGTGCGCGCTGACAAACGCCGTTATGCTCGGCGGCAAAACAACAGCGCTGTTCAGCCTGAAATTTTTGTTGCCGACTGCGTTATTGATATCCATCATCAATCCGCTGACAAACCATCAGGGTGCAACTATTCTTGAATATTTGCCGTGGGGCAATCCGCTCACCCTGGAGTCGATTGCCTACGGTGCTGCTTCCGCGGCACTGCTTTGTTCGGTAGTGCTGTGGTTTTCTTGTGTCAACAAAGTTATGACCTCTGACAAGCTGGTTTATTTATTCGGCAGAATTTCGCCGGCGCTCAGCTTGGTACTTGCCATGTTGCTTCGCTTTATTCCGCGATTCACTTCGCAGTTCCGTCAGGTCAAACGCGCGCAAAAGCAGTTTTCCCAAAGCAAAGGAAAATCACTTCTCGGCAAGCTTAAAAACGGATTCAAGGTGCTTTCCGTTATGGTTAGTTGGTCGATGGAAAACGCAATAGACACCGCCGATTCCATGAAAAGCCGCGGCTATGGGCTAAAGGGAAGAACATCTTTTGCAATCTACCGTTTTACTTGTTATGATGCTGTAGCGTTATCAGCAATTGCTGCACAGGCTGCTGCGTTGCTGTTGCTTACCGTTTTCGGTAAAATACCGTTTCGCTATTTTCCGTCCGTTGAAGGGAATTTGTGGGACGGATATTGTATTTTGTTTTATATTATTTATGCACTGATGATGCTCATGCCAATCATCATGAATGTAAAGGAGGGGATAGGATGGAAGCGGTTACGGTCAAAAATCTAAGCTTTGCCTATCCCGAATCGGACGTTAAGGTGCTGGATAACATCAGCTTTTCGGTTCACAGCGGTGAATTTGTCACGCTCTGCGGACTGTCGGGAAGCGGAAAAAGCACCCTGCTGCGGCATTTAAAACCATCGTTGACGCCGCATGGCGAATGCTCGGGTGAGATTCTGTTAGACGGAACGCCGATAGCCTCTCTTTCGCTGCGCGAACAAAGCGAAAAAATCGGCTTTGTGCAGCAATCGCCCGATAATCAAATTGTCACCGACAAGGTGTGGCATGAGCTTGCGTTCGGTTTGGAAAGCCTTGGACTTCCGAATGAGGTGATTCGCCGCCGCGTTGCCGAAACCGCGTCGTTTTTCGGAATTCAAAGCTATTTTGAGCAAAATGTGTCCGAGCTGTCCGGCGGGCAAAAACAGCTTTTAAATTTGGCTTCTGTCATGACCATGCAGCCCGAGCTGTTGATTCTTGACGAGCCGACGGCACAGCTTGATCCAATCGCCGCCCAAGATTTTTTATCCTGTTTACTGCGCGTCAACCGTGAGCTCGGTACGACCGTCATCATCACCGAGCACCGTCTGGAGGATGTTCTGCCGCTGAGTGACCGCGTGCTCGTCATTGAAACCGGAGTAATTATCTCCGACGACGCGCCCGGAAACACAGGGGTAAATCTGAAAAAGGCAAAAAGCGGCGTCTTTTTATCGCTGCCTGCGCCCATGCGGATTTGGGACGCTGTTGATAAACAGAATACGGCGTGCCCTGTTACCGTGGCGCAGGGGAAGGCATGGCTTCAAGAGTTTTCGAAAGCGCATTCGCTGTATCCGTTACAGGATGAATTCATACCGCCCTGCGGTCAAGCGGCAGTTGAAATCAAAAACGTTTGGTTTCGTTACGAAAAAAATTCTCCCGATGTTCTCAAAAATCTGAGCATGACGGTTCATTACGGGGAGTTCGTATCTATTCTTGGCGGCAACGGCACAGGCAAAAGCACCCTGTTGTCACTGATAAACGGCGACAATCTTCCGTATCGCGGCAAAATCCATTCAAATACTGAATTGTGTTTTACACTGCCGCAAAATCCGCAAACTATTTTGAACGGAAAGACCGTCTACGAATCTCTGAGCGAAGGTTTGAAAAATACCCCGGAGCAGTTTCAAACGGTCGTACGGTTATGTGAAATTGAAGCTTTGCTTTCACGCCATCCGTTTGATTTGTCGGGCGGCGAAATGCAAAAGGTCGCCCTTGCAAAACTGTTGCTGTTAAATCCGAAGATTCTTCTGCTTGACGAGCCGACAAAGGGCTTGGACGCGCAATTTAAGGCTTCCTTTGCGCAAATCATTCACAAGTTAACACAATCGGGCGTTGCCGTTGTTATGGTCAGTCATGACGTAGAATTTTGCGCCAAATACAGTCACCGCTGCATGCTGCTGTTTAACGGTGAAATTGTTGCGCAGGATACGCCGCGCAAATTTTTTGCCGGAAACAGCTTTTATGTCACGTCCGCCTCGCGCATGGCAAGGGATTTGCTTCCCGAAGCTGTCACCGCTGAGGATGTTATCTATTGCTGTACCGGTCAAAAGAAATCGCTTCCTCCTTCGAAAACCGATGGCAATCAAGTGATAAAACCGATTTCATTACCGAATCCAAAACACAAAAAACGGCTTCCGCTGTGGCGTAAGCTGTTAGGAATTATAAGCGCAGTGTTGCTGTTGTTCGGAATAGGGGAAAACCTTGGCTATGTTCCGTTTCTTCCTCAAAAATCTCTGCCTCTATGGCTGAATTTTTCGTTAATTGCCGTTCCTGTTTTGCTGTTAATGATAGTTTTTGCACGAAACACCGACAAACATCGCGGAACCGTATTTCAAAAACAAAAGCTGAGCAAGCGCACCGTGGCGGCAGCAGTAACGATTTTGCTGTTAATCCCCGTCACCATTTATATCGGAAACACATTTTTATATAATCAAAAGTATCTGTTTATTTCTCTGTTGGTACTGTTGGAATGTATGGTGCCGTTTTTCCTGGTGTTTGAGGGGAGAAAACCGCAGGCACGCGAGTTGGTTATCATCGCCGTGTTATGCGCGCTTACCGTTGCCGGACGTTCCGCCTTTGCTTTCCTGCCGCAAATCAAGCCGGTTCTGGCACTGGTTATCATCAGCGGAATTGCATTTGGCGGTGAAACGGGGTTTATGGTCGGCGCCGTCGGCATGTTGGTGTCAAATATCTACTTCGGACAGGGTGCTTGGACGCCGTGGCAGATGTTTTCAGCAGGCATTATCGGCTTTTTGGCAGGCGTTTTGTTCCGTAAAGTCTTTTCACCAAAAAGCCGTGTTACTCTTTGTCTGTTTGGCTTCATCGCAACTATCCTTATTTACGGCGGAATCATGAATTTTTCCTCGCTTGTTTTGTCGCACGCGCTGATGAGTTTTGAGGCGGTGGTTGCATATTACATGCAAGGCTTGCCGTATGACATTATCCATGCTTTTTCCACAGTGGCATTTTTATTCTTTTTTGCTGAACCAATGCTTGAAAAGCTTGAACGCGTCAAAACTAAATACGGACTGTTGCAAACATAAAAAGCACTTTCGACTGTTGCCGAAAGTGCTTTTTTAGTTTTATCTTATTCTTCAATCACTTTAAAAATAATCAGCGGATCGTTTTGTTTAATATTGCTCCAATAGGTGCCCATACAGTTGATTTTTTCCACTTTTTCCAAACGGATGGTTTTGCCGTCCTTAGCATAATGATTGTTCAAATATTTGCCGATAATCTTTGCATAGTCGCCGTTTGTTCTCGTCACCAGGAACAGGTCGTCGCGGTCAATCACATCTTGGAAAAGATTGGTTATGCCGAAGTCCGCCATCTGCTTTTCACTGTAATCGGAATAAATATTCCAGCTTCCGTAAAACAGGGTGTTCTTTGGCATATCCGCAGGCAGCAGGGAGTTGGTGTAGTTTGGATCAACGCTTCTCGCACACGGAACCACCATCGCATAAATATTATCTGGATGGTCGGTGATATAGTCATAAACCGTTGTTTGATACACGCCGGTTTTTGCCACATAGTTGTTACGCCACGTCAGCGTTTGCACATTAAACGCGATAACCACTGCGACAGCAACGGCAACGCCTGCAGAAATACATCGAACCCAAAGCTTTGCGTTTTTAATGCCGTCCATATGCTTCAAATCAATCAAGTAGCACAGGAACAAAAACGCCGAAACGGTAAAGATAAAGGTCGAGCGGAAATTCAGGCGGAAGCAAACTTGATATCCATACAGTGCGGCGCAAGCCAAACTGAAAATCCAGCAGAAGATGGTGTGCAACCAATTGGCGTTGCGCAGTGCCAGCAACGCTGCGCCGCATACCAACAACATAAAGCAGCTGAGCATTCCGTATGGATAGACAATGAAGAATGCCCACCATGACAAAGCCAATAGAATCTTCACAATAATCAGCGGCACGCTGCC
>CADBSZ010000050.1 GCA_902797525.1 uncultured Ruminococcus sp.
CTTGCTGTCGTCAAGCTCGAAGCCCTTTGCGGCGAGGTCAAACGACCAAATGTTGTCGCCCTCGTCGGTCATTCTGCCTTTTTTGCTGTTCCAATTGATAAGAACATCGCCTTTGTGCTCATACAAATACAGGGTGATGTAACTGTAGTTTTTCCACAGCTGCGGGTCGGCGTAGAAGTAAATCTTGCCGTCGTCGCGCTGCGTCCATTCGGGCGCGTTTTCCGCAGCCGAAGCGGTAAAGGGAACAACGGCAAGCACCGATAACGCCAATACCAGCGCCAGCAAAACGGACAACACTCTTTTGCTTGCTTTTCTCATAATAACCTCCTTTTAAAGCAGTGCTTTCTTGCACTTTTATTATACCGCAATTCTATCTTTAGTGCAATACAAAATTATAGGTTTGGATTTAGTGAAAATAGATAAAGCATTTTAAAAGTTGAAAGCGGAAAGTTTCGGTCGGGCAGACAGGTTTGCTTTTGCACAATGGTTTTCGCCCGACCGTAGTTTTCAACTCTCAACTTTCAACTTTCAACTCTCAACTCAGTTCCCTGAGCTGTCTTGCGTTTTCGTTATATAAAATATCGCTGACGGCAATTTTGCGGATAATGTGCTTTACGGTGACGTCAAGCCCCGTGCCCTCGCTGTAGTCGGCAGGATAAATAAAGTCCACCCTGTCCTTGCGCAGCAGCTCCTCAACCTTGCTGTCGCGACTTTGATAAACGGCAATCGAATAGCCGCCGTAGGCTTTCATCATCTTCATGCACGGCACGTCGGACAAGCCGTCGCCGATATAAATCATATTCGTAAACGGCACGCGCTTGCTGTCCTCGGGCATGGAGCGGTTGAGGTCGAGGTCGTTGGCGATGTCGAGCACGCCTTTGTTGATGCGGTAAACAAACTGGGTTTTGTTGGTGTAGTTAACGTCCGTTTTCGGCCACACCGCGCCGCCGTTGTCATCATAGAGAAACTCGCAGGCAAAAATGCTCTTAAAGCAGCGGCTGATGGACGTTCCCTCAATAATTTCCTTCATTCCGGAGGAAATGACATAGTGCTCCACCTGCACGCCGTTTTGCGCGCCGAAGTTGCTGATGCGGTCAAACCAGTCCTGCACACCCCGAAACAGCTCAACGTTTTTGCCCATAGCAACCAGATTTTCGCGCAGAAGGGGAATTCCCTTTTCGCCCGACATCTTCACCATGGCGTACATATAGGCAAGCACGGAGTCCATATGCTCGCGCTGCCACATTTCGTTGGTGGTCTGCCAAAATTCGCTCTCGGTCATGCCGAGGCTCGGAATGAAGCTGTAGTCCTGCATATCCTTGGTGCAAAGGGTGCGGTCAAAGTCGTACATTAACGCGACAATCGGTTTTTCGCTCATGTTATCTCACTTTCTGTTATGGCTGATAGGTGGTAATCTCAATGGATTTTATTTCAACGCGCTCGCTCGGCGCGTAGTTTTTATCGGTTTTGACAGCGGATATTTTATCAACAACGTCCATGCCGTCAATGACCTGCGCAAACACGGTCTGTCCCCTGTCGGCGGCATTAAACGCGCCGTCAAGATTGGGGTTGCCGCCGTATTGCTCATAAAGCTGTTTTACGCTGTCGGGAACAGCGGCGGTATTGATGAATTTGTCGCCGTTTTCATCGACAAAGGCAGGGATTAAATTGGAGCCCTTATAGCTGTCAAGCTGCGCCTTCACGTTGCTCCACATGCTGTCATAGGCGCTCCAGCCGCCGTTTTCGGCAAATGCCTGCGCGGTGGTTTGGTTGATGAAAAACTGGCTGCCGTTGGCGTCCTTTGAGTTGGTCGCCATGGAAACCGCGCCGCGGATATTAAACAGCGAATCGCAAAATTCGTCCTCAAACATGCCGCCGAACGAGCTGACGCCGTTGGGATTGCTTTCGTCTGCGCCGCAGTGGCCGCCCTGAATGCCGTAACCGGCGGTTACGCGGTGAAACGAGGTGTTGTTGTAGCTGCCCGACTCGGCGAGGTTGATGAAATTCGTGACCGCCTTGGGCGCTTGCTCCGGGAAAAAGCGCAGGGTAATGTCTCCCAAAGAGGTGTGAATCACCGCCACGGTGTCGCCCTTGTTGGGCAGATTCAGCTGAAAGCCCGCTTTGTTTTTTTCATCGTGCTTCACGTCGGGATAAATACCGAGCGAGCCGGGGTCGATGCCGAGCGCGTTCAGTTCGTCATGCGCGCCGGCTTCATCTGCCGTAGCCGCGCCGCTTTGCTGTCCGTCGTCGCTGCCCGGGCTGCCGGCGCAGCCTGCAAAGCAAACTGCCAATGCCGCAGAAAGGAGAAAACTCAGCAGCGCAATGAGTGCTTTTCGATTCTTTTTCATAAGAATTGTCCTTTCGGATAAGATATAAAACACACATCTAAAACACACAGCAATATGATAACATATTTTGTGCAAAAAAGCAAGTCAAGTACCTTGACGGGCTGTGCGCCTTTGGGAAGAACGGATGAAAGGAAACGGCGGCATAACGGCGCGTCTTGTGTTTGGCTTGATTTCTATGTTATGCCGATTATCCAATAAACTGCTGTTTTAATAACCACAAAAACAAGCTCTGTCAGAGAATACAGCAGCAGCGGCAGCGTTTTTCTCCTCTCCTTCTCTCTCCTTCTCTCTCCTATCCTTACTTATCCTTACCTATCCTTACCTATCCTTACCTATCCTTACCTATCCTATCCTGGGGTTCCCACCTTGGCAACCATTTGGCAACCACCTTGGCAACCACCTTGGCAACCACCTTGGCAACCACCTTGGCAACCATACGTTATTGCTGCCGTTCAATAAAAAATTGCCGACATGCGGCAAAGTCATAAAACACCGAAAAAAAACATACACTTTCCTGAAACCAAAGCATATCGGAGGTA
>CADBSZ010000051.1 GCA_902797525.1 uncultured Ruminococcus sp.
ATCGGCAGCAGGGAATACCAAAAGGGCGAAACCTTTTTGGCGCTCGACGATTTTGATATTGAAATCTACCGCGGCGAGCGTGTGGGCATTATCGGCGCGAACGGCGCCGGCAAATCCACGCTGCTCAAGCTGTTATCGCGCATTACCTCGCCGACAGACGGCAACATCGCCTATCGCGGCAGAATCGCCTCTATGCTCGAAGTCGGCACCGGCTTTCACGGCGAGCTGACCGGCAGAGAAAATATATATCTCAACGGCGCGATTCTCGGTATGCCGCGCGCCGAGGTTGATAAAAAAATAGACGACATTATTGCGTTTTCCGAATGCGAGCAGTTTATTGACACGCCCGTCAAGCGCTATTCGTCGGGCATGTTTGTTAAGCTGGCGTTCGCGGTTGCCTCGCATCTTGACGCGGAGATTATGATTATGGATGAGGTGCTTGCGGTCGGCGACATGAAGTTCCAAAAAAAGTGTATTGCCAAAATGCGCGAGCTTGCCGTTGACCATAACCGAACCGTGCTGTATGTGTCGCACAACATGGGCACCATTCAGGACCTTTGCAGCCGCTGCATTGTGCTTGAAAAGGGAAAAAAGGTGTATGACGGAGAAGTTGACGAGGCGATTAAGCTGTATATGGGCGGCGATAACGACGAGTTTTTTTCGTACGAATACGCGGACAATACCTATAAGAATCCCGTGCGCCGTCACGACCTGAACCTTACGAATATTAAATTCAACGGCAGAACCACCAATTTGTTCTATGACGGCGAGGAGTTGAGCGTCGAACTGGAGTGGGAAAACTTGGCGGATATTCCGTCGCTGTCGCTGCGTGTTGAGGTGCAGGACGCGCGCCGCCTGCCGATTACATCCTTTTTGATTGAGGATTTTTACAGCGGCAAAAAAGGCGAAAAGCATTCACAAAAATTCACCTTTGACATCTCAAAGTTTGCGCGCGGCAGATATACAACGCGCTATGTTTTCTTCAACAAACGCAGTGAAACCGCGCCCTATGAGGACATCGAGGACGCGACAGGACTGGCGTTCCGCCGCCATGTTTCCGAAATCAACAAGCGCCCGTGGAACCGCTCCTGGGGCAGCGTTCGCTTGGGAAATATCAAAAAGTTAGATTAATACAATTATTGAACAATTAGTATAAAAGAGGTTGGCTCATTGGAGCCAACCTCTTGCTTTAGCCGATAAAATCCAGAATATCGCGAATTACCTGTTCGCGGCAGGTGTCGTTTAAAATTTCATGACGGCAGCCGGGATACAGCTTCATCTGCACGTTTTTGCCGTTTGCTTTCAGCTTTTTGTAAACGGCGGTCACACCCTTGCCGAAGCTACCTACAGGGTCGTCCGCGCCGGAAACCAGCAGCAGCGGCAAATCTGCGCTTACGCTTTTGAACCACGTTTTGCTGTTGCACAGCGACTGCAGACAAATCAGTGTTTCAAAGCCGTTGAGCGTAAAGTGGAACATGCAGTATTTGTCAGCGCGGTAATTGTCGCGCACTTCCTTTTTGGTAGACAACCACGCAATGCGGTCGTTTTCGCTTTTAAAGCGGTTGGCATAGCCGCCGAGCACCAGTTTTTCAATGCCGGGCACATAGGCGCGTTCGCCCTTTCGTTTAATGCTGCTGCGAATCAGCGCCAGTCCCACCTTTGAAGCCGGGTTCGGGCCGCCGGTGCCCATGACAATTACCTTGTTCCACAGCTTCGGCGTGGCGGCAAGGCGCACAATAAACGAGCCCATGCTGTGGCCGAGCAGATAGCAGGGGAGGGCGCTGCCGTATTCCTTTTTCATCAGCGAGGTGACGCTGCGCACATCGTCTGTCATATATTCCCATTTGCCCAGGTAGCCCAAGTCCTCATCGCAGCCGGCGGTGTAGCCGTGGCCGAGATTGTCAAAGCCGTAGCAGACAAAGCCGTTTGCCGCCATTTCGCGCATAAAGCCGTCATAGCGGCGGATGTGCTCGGTCATGCCGTGTACCACATGAAACAGTCCCTTCACCTCGCCGTCGGGGGTGTAGACGCGGCAAAAAAGCTGATGTACTCCGTCGGAGGAGGGGATTCTTCTTTCCGTTACTTCCATCATTTATTCCTCACTTAACAAACACGCCTTCACTGCCTTGCGCCAGCCGCAGAGCAATTTTTCGCGCTCCTGCTCCTTCATATAAGGCTTGAAAACCGTGTTTAAATTTTGATTGTCTTTTGGGGCGGAGTTTTTGTAGAAGCCGACCGCGAGACCTGCCAGCATCGCCGCGCCTGCGGCGGTTGCCTCCTTTTGCGCCGGGCGGATGACCTCAAGATTTGAAATATCCGCCTGAAACTGCATCAGCAAATTGTTTGCCGACGCGCCGCCGTCCACGCGCAGGGCGGTGATGTCGCCGCTGAAATCGGACTGCATGGCGCGGATAACGTCGTCGGACTGATAGGCAATCGACTCCAGCGCCGCACGGATAATATGCTCCACACCGGCGCCGCGCGTCAGGCCGGTAATGGTGCCGCGCGCGCGCATGTTCCAGTGCGGCGCGCCCAGGCCGGCGAAGGCAGGCACAATATATACGCCGCCGTTGTCGCGAACCTTGCGCGCAAAATATTCGCTGTCGGCGGAATCCTTAATAAAACGCAGTTCGTCGCGCAGCCATTGAATCACGGCGCCGCCGACAAAAACGCTGCCTTCAAGCGCGTACTGTACCGCCTCGTTTTGGCGGGTGGCGGCGATGGTGGTCACCAAGCCGTGGCGGCTGCTCACCGGTGTTTCGCCTGTGTTGGCAAGCAAAAAGCAGCCGGTGCCGTAGGTGATTTTTAAATCGCCGGCGCTGTTGCAGCCCTGACCGTACAGCGCAGCCTGCTGGTCGCCGGCAATACCGCAAATCGGCACCTGAGCGCCCATCAGCTGCATAACGCCGTAAATCTCGCTGCTGCTCTTGACCTCGGGAAGCATGGACATCGGAATGCTAAACAGCTCGCAAAGCTGTGCGTCCCATTCGCAGGTATTGATGTTGTAAAGCATGGTGCGCGAGGCGTTGGTGCGGTCGGTCACATGCACCGCGCCGTCGGTCAGCTTCCACACAAGCCAGGTGTCAACAGTGCCGAACAGCAGCTCGCCGCGCTCGGCTTTTTCACGCGCGCCGTCAACGTTGTCGAGAATCCATTTGATTTTGGTCGCGCTGAAATA
>CADBSZ010000052.1 GCA_902797525.1 uncultured Ruminococcus sp.
GGACGTTGTGCTCTTGCGCGAGTTCGGCGCGCAGCTCGGCGCCACCGACGCGCAGGGACAGCTTGCGCACATCGAATGTTACCAATCGCTGTTTCAAAAGCAACAGCGCGAGGCGGAGGAGAACCTTCGCGGAAAAGCAAAGCTATATCAAACTTTAGGACTGTTCACCGGCGTTTCGGCGGCGCTGATGTTGCTTTAGAGGTGCGTATGGACGTAGAACTTATTTTCAAAATCGCGGCAATCGGCATTATCGTGGCGGTGCTCTCGCAACTGTTAATCCGCAGCGGCCGCGAGGAGCAGGCAATGCTGACGTCGCTTGCCGGGCTGATTGTGGTGCTCACCCTTATCGTCACGCAAATCAGCTCGCTGTTCGCGACCATCAAGCAGCTGTTTGGCTTTTGATGAGCATTATCACCGTTGCCGTGTGCGCCGTTGTCGCCGCCGTGCTCGCGCTTTCCCTGCGGCAAAAAAACGCCGAAATCGCCGTTTTGCTCACCGTCGCCGCCTCGGTGCTGCTGCTGTTCTCGCTGTTGTCTGCGGCGTCGTCCGTGCTCGGCACGGTCAACAGCATTGTCGCCGCCGCGCAAATCAACACGGGCTACATCGCGATTTTGTTCAAGGTCATCGGCATTTGCCTGCTGACGGAATTTGCCGCGAACACCTGCCGCGACGCCGGCAGCTCCGCTTTGGCGGCAAACATTACGCTGGCGGGAAAAATCCTCGTCACCGTCGCCGCCTTGCCGCTCTACGCCGACATTTTAAACACAGTCCTCTCCATATTACAGAGGTAAGACGTGAAAAAGCTTTCGGCAGTTTTTATCATTATATTTCTAATAACGAATATTTCCTGCGTCAGCGTTTCGGCTCAGGAGCAAACCTTTGATTATTCGGGCGTATACAACAGCCTGTCCGATGAAGCGGCAGGCTATCTTCAGTCTCTCGGCGTGAGCGCCGCCGATCCGCGCGCGCTGTCAAATCTCAGCTTTGAGGGCGTGATGGCGCAGCTTTCGCAAATGGCAGGGCAGAGCATGGACGCGCCTCTGCGCGGACTTGTTTCCGTGGTCGCGGTGCTGATTCTTTGCTCCATGCTGACGGCATACAAAAGCAGTCTGTCAAACGACGTCGGCGAAACGGTGCAAACCGCCGCCGCACTTTGCATCAGCCTGGCGGTCGCCGCGCCTGCCGTGTCGTTCATTCAAAGCGCCGGCGGCGTTATCACCAACTGCGCCAATTTGTTTTTGGCGTACATTCCCGTCGTGTCGGTGATGATGGCAACCTCCGGCAGGGCAATCAGCGCTCTGACCTATCAGGGCTCCATGATTGCGGCAGGGCAGGGCGTGGCGCGCGTGTCATCGGACGTGATTTTGCCGTTTCTCAATCTGTTTTTGGGCGTGAGCATCACCTCGGGCGTCGCGCCGCAGGTCAGGCTCGGCGGCTTGTGCGCGCTGACGGCGCGGTTCACCAAATGGCTGCTGGCGTTCGTCATGTCGATTTTTACGGCGGTGCTGTCGGTGCGGCAGGTCGCCTCCAACGCGCTCGACACGGTTGCCTCGCGCACGGCAAAGTTTGCGCTCAGCTCCTTTGTGCCGGTCGTCGGCGGCGCGCTGAGCGAGGCCTACCGCACGGTTCAGGGCAGCCTGCACGTGCTCAAATCGGGCTTGGGAATTTTCGTCATTCTCGCACTTGCCGTCACCTTTCTGCCGATTGTTTTGCAGGGGCTCGGCTGGGCGCTTTGTTTGATGGCAGGCAAAACGCTGGCGGAGGTCATGGGGCTTGAGGGCTGCGCCGCCCTGCTCGAAGCGCTGCGCATGGTGTTTTCCACCCTCATCGCCGTGCTGCTGTGCGTGATGGCGGTGTTTATCATCTCCACGGCGGTGGCGTTCACGATTGGCGGTGACGGCGCGTGAGCGGTTTGTATTCCGTTGCCGCCGCGGTGTGCGCTTCGGCGGTCATCGTCGCCCTGCTCTCGCATTTTGTCACCGACGGCGGCACCAAAAAGCTGCTCAGCCTGGTGATGGGTGCATTTGTGGTGTGCTCCATGCTGCTGCCGGTCGTCAATGCCGTGCGCGGACTCTCGGCGGATTTCAGCGAAATCGCCGAAGCGCAGCAGCCCACCGCGGACGAGGAAGCCTGCAACCGCCAAATTCTTGCGCAAACAAAGGCAAATCTTGAAGCCGCGCTCACCGATTTGCTCGCGCAAAACGGCATATCGGTTCGGCGCGCGGAAATTGTGTTGGCGCTGACGGACGAAAACCGCGTCATCATTTCGCAAATCACCGTGACCGTCGGTGAAGAATTTGCCGCCCGGGAGTGGCAAATCAAGCGCGTCACCGAGCAGAATTTCAGCATAACGCCCACCATACTTACGGAGCAAACAAATGAATGAAGCAAAAGAAAGACTTGCCAAATGGCTTGACAACGCGCATGTGCGCAAAATTATTTTTATCGCCGGCGCGCTTGGAATCGCCCTGCTGTTTTTGTCAAATTTTATTCACCTTGACAAGCCCGGCAGCACCCAAACAGGCGAATCCGCCGCGGCCTACGGCAGCCAAACCGAGAGCGATTTAGAGGACTTGCTCTCGCACATTCAGGGGGTGGGGCAAACCCGCGTCCTGCTGACGATGGAAAACAGCGTGGAGTCGGTGTACCTCGACAACGGCACCACCAAAACAAAGGAAATCGAGCCGCGCATCCGCGGCGTGCTGGTGCTGTGCGAGGGCGGCGACAATCCCGTTGCCGTGGCGCGCGTCAGCGAAGCCGTCACCAAGGCGCTCGACATTTCCTCGGCTAAGGTATGTATTTCAAAATTATCAGAATAAAGGTCGGTCATTCTATGAAATTTCAAAAGAAACACATCATTTCGGCGGCGCTGGTGCTGGCGCTCGGCGCGGCGGTTTACGTCAACTGGCAGTTCAATTCCCATTCGCCCAAGGCCCCTGCAAAGGAGCTTGGCGCGGCGTCCTATGTTAACGCCACCGTGTCGCGGTCAACGGCAGACGAAGCCCTGCAAACCGCCGCCTTGTCAAAGGGGCAGGAGGACTTTTTTGCCGCCGAGCGCGTCAAGCGCCAGGGCACGCAGGACGCGGTGCTCGACGCGGCAAAGGAGATTTTCGATTTGGAAAACGCCTCCGAGAGCGACAAATCCGAAGCGCAGAAAAACGTGGAGCAGCTGCTCAAAAACTTCACCGTGCAGGACAGCATCGAAAGCATCATCAAGGCAAAGGGCTTTTCCGACTGCCTGTGCGCCATCAGCGACGAGGGCGTGACCGTCATCGTGCCCGACAGCCAGCTCAACGACACCGCCGCGCTTGTCATCGACGACGCCGTCACCTCGCACTACAGCGTGGACTACGACAAGATTTCGCTCGTCGGCGCGAAGTAAATGAAAAGTTGAAAACGGAAATAAAAAGCTGAAAGCTGCTGCGGCTATACGAACGCTTCCAAATCACAATTCCGCTTTACAATTCAGCCGCCTTGTGCTATAATTAAACTGAATAAAAATGTAAAGTTGGTAGCTTATGTGTGACAAAGAACAAGAAGTAAAATACAGCCGCAGCGAAGCGCGCGAACAGGCGTTTATGCTGTTGTTTTCCAAAACCTTCAGCGACGAGCCGCTCGACGATATGCTCGTTGACAACGCCGCGCTTTATGAGGGCGGTATCTGCGGTTATGCGCAGGCGGTTTTGCTCGGCATGGAAGCCAAGCAGGACGAAATCGACGCGGAAATTACGCGCTTTTTGAAAAAGGGCTGGAGCCTCAGCCGCATTTCGCGCGTATCGCTGACGATTTTGCGCCTTGCGTTTTACGAAATCAAATACCTCGACAACATTCCCGACGGCGTTTCGGCCAATGAGGCGGTGGAGCTTGCCAAAAAATATTCCATTGATGAAAGCGGTTTTGTCAACGGCGTGCTCGGCTCCTACATCCGCAGCCGCGAAGAGGCAGCACAATGAGCCTTTATCTCGGAGTTGACACCTCAAATTACACCACTTCGGTCGCTCTCTATGACAGCGCAACCGGCGAAATGCGCCAGCGCAAGCAGCTTTTGCCCGTCAGGGAGGGGCAGCTCGGGCTGCGCCAAAGCGACGCCGTTTTTCACCACACCGCGCAGCTTCATGCGCTGTTCACAGAGCTCGTGCGCGACTGCGACACAAAACAGATTGCCGCCGTGGGCGCGTCAACGCGACCGCGCCCTGTCAGCGGCTCCTATATGCCGTGTTTTACCGTGGGAGAAAACACGGCAAAAATTTTGTCCGCCGCGCTTCAAATTCCCCTTGCGCCCTTTTCCCACCAGGAGGGGCACATCGCCGCCGCGCTGTTCGGCTCCGGCAGGCTCGATTTGTTCAATCGGGAATTTATCGCCTTTCATGTCAGCGGCGGCACTACCGAGGCGGTGCTCGCCAAGGGCTTTGACTGCGGCTTTTCCTGCGAAATGATTGCCAAAACCCTCGATTTAAACGCCGGTCAGGCGATTGACAGGGTTGGGCTGATGCTCGGCCTGCGCTTTCCCTGCGGCGCGCAGCTCGAGCAGCTTGCGCTCCAAAATGCGCAGCCGATAAAAACCCACCCGAAGCTCAAGGGCAGCGACTGCTGTCTCAGCGGCGTGGAAAATCTTTGCCAA
The DNA here is from genome assembly GCA_902797525.1 of uncultured Ruminococcus sp. Lineage (GTDB taxonomy): Bacteria > Bacillota > Clostridia > Oscillospirales > Acutalibacteraceae > Ruminococcoides. The sequence continues at coordinate 4,622 of CADBSZ010000052.1, forward strand.
AAGCTTATCGCCGAGGGCAGGGACAAGCCCTATGTCGCCGCCTTTTGTCTGGAATACGTCCGTCAGGCGCTGTCGCTGATGACCGACAGCCTGCTTGAAAAATACGGAAGACTGCCGCTCGTTTACGCCGGCGGCGTGATGTCGAACAGCATCATAAAAAATTCTTTTACAGAAAAATATAACGCAAGCTTTGCGCCGCCCGTATATTCGGCGGACAACGCCGCAGGCATTGCGTACCTTTGCTACAGGAAGATGAACCATGTACACGCCTAACATGCCCAAGCCGACGGTGCTGTCGGTTTCTCAGCTCAACCGTTATCTCAAATCCGTGCTTGATAACGACCCGCGCCTGAACATCATTTTGCTGTCGGGAGAAATTTCGAACCTTACCGACCACTATCGCAGCGGTCACATTTATCTGTCGCTCAAGGACGAGCGCAGCGTGATTCGCGCGGTGATGTTTGCCGGCAACGCGCGCCGTCTGCGGTTTCGTCCGCAGGACGGCATGAAGGTGCTGTGCCGCGGCAGAGTCACCGTCTATGAGCCGACGGGGCAGTATCAGCTTTATATCGAGGACATGCAGCCCGACGGCGTGGGCGCGCTCGCGCTCGCGTTCGACCAGCTCAAGCAACGGCTCGCCGCGCAGGGCTTGTTTGACAGCGCGCACAAAAAGCCCCTGCCGCGTTTTCCGAAAACCGTCGGCGTGATTACCTCTCCGACCGGTGCGGCGGTGCAGGACATCCGCAACATCCTTTTTCGCCGCTATCCGTGTATTCACGTGATTATGTGCCCGGTATTGGTGCAGGGAGACGGCGCGCCGCCGCAGTTGATTGACGCGGTGCGCAGGCTGGACAAATCGCGTTTGTGCGACGTTATTATCATCGGCAGAGGCGGCGGCTCGATGGAGGACTTGTGGGCGTTCAACGACGAGGGGCTGGCGCACGCCGTCTATCAGTGCCGCACGCCCGTTATTTCAGCCGTCGGCCACGAAACCGACTTCACCATTTGCGACTTTGTGTCGGACATGCGCGCGCCCACGCCCTCTGCGGCGGCGGAGCTTGCCGTGCCCGATTTGCGCGACTTAAAGAGCTATTACCGGTCGCAGCGGCAGTATCTTTCCGGCTTAATGGAAAACCGCCTGCGCCGCTTTTCCAACCGCCATCTGCAATTGCAGCGCAGAATTGATTTGTCGGGGCCGCAGGCAAAAACGCGCCGCATGGTGGACAGGTATCACTTTTACGCGCGCCATTTAAAGCAAATAATGGATAAGAAAAATTCCATAGAAGAATTAAAATTGAAAAAGACCGCCGCCAAGCTCGAAAGCCTCAATCCGCTTTCGGTGCTCAGCCGCGGCTTCACCCTGACCGAGCAGGACGGCAAAATCATTCCCAACGCCGCCGCGCTCGACAAAGAAAAAGAGTTTACCCTGACCTTCTGTGACGGAACTGTCACAGCCAAAGCCACAGGTGAGTAATATGTCATTCACACATCTTCACGTTCACACCGAATACAGCCTGCTCGACGGCGCGTGCCGTATCAGCGAAATTGCCTCTGCCGCCAAGCGAAAGGGGTTTTCGTCGCTTGCCATCACCGACCACGGCGTGATGTACGGCGTCATTGATTTCTACCGTGCCTGCCAAAAGGAGGGGCTTCACCCCGTCATCGGCTGCGAGGTGTATGTCGCGCCCGGCTCGCGCTTTGACAAAAACCCCTATGAGCGCTACTTTCACATGGTGCTGCTGTGTGAAAACAACACGGGCTATCAAAATTTAATCAAGCTGGTGTCGCTCGGCTTCACCGAGGGCTTTTACAACAAGCCGCGCATTGACGACAGCCTGCTCGAGCAGTATCACGAGGGCTTGATTTGTCTGTCGGCGTGTCTGGCAGGCGAAATTCCGCGCAAGCTGCTCTCGGGCGACTACGACGCCGCCAGGGAAAAGGCGGCGTATTACCGCGACCTGTTCGGCAAGGACAACTTTTTTATCGAATTACAGGACCACGGCATCGAGGAGCAGCGGCGCATTATTCCCGATTTGGTGCGGATTGCCCGTGAAACAGGCGTGGGACTGGTTGCCACCAACGACAGTCACTACATCGAAAAAGAGGACAGCGCCACTCACGGCATTTTGCTGTGCATACAAACCGGCAGCACCGTCAGCGACGACAACAAAATGGAGTTTCAGACGGACGAGTTTTACCTCAAAACCGAGGACGAAATGCGCGCGCTGTTTTCACAGTATCCCGATTCTCTCGAAAATACCTCCAAAATCGCCGAACGCTGCAACGTCACCTTCACCTTCGGCGAGCGCAAGCTGCCGCGCTTTGATGTTCCGAATAACGAAAACCACCTCGAGTATTTCCGCCGCCAATGCTACGACGGTCTGCGCCGTCACTACGGCGACCGGCCGTCCAAGGAATTGACTGAGCGGCTTGAATATGAAATCGACACCATCAGCCGCATGGGCTTTGTCGATTATTATCTCATCGTCAACGACTTTGTGCAGTACGCCAAAAGTCACGGCATTCCCGTCGGCCCCGGGCGAGGCTCGGGCGCAGGCTCGCTGTGCGCCTACTGCATCGGCATCACGGCGATTGACCCCATGAAATTCAATTTGCTGTTTGAGCGGTTTCTCAATCCCGCGCGCGTCAGCATGCCCGACTTTGACATCGACTTCTGCAAGGAACGCAGGGGAGAGGTCATCGACTATGTGGTGCGCAAATACGGCAGCGACCACGTGGCGCAGATTATCTCGTTCGGTACCATGGCGGCGCGCGGCGCCATTCGCGACGTCGGCCGCGCCCTCGGCATGCCTTACGCTGCCGTGGACGTCATCGCCAAAAAGGTGCCGTTTGAGCTGAACATCACGCTCGACAAGGCGATGAAGCAGAACGCCGATTTGCGCCGGCAGTATGACAGCGACCTGCAGGCGAAGGAGCTCATCGACATTGCGCGCAAAATAGAGGGCATGCCGCGCCACGCCACCATGCACGCGGCAGGCGTTGTCATTACGGACAAGCCCGTGTCCGACTATGTGCCGCTCTCCAAAAACGACGACAACGTCGTCACCCAGTTTACCATGACGACGCTGGAGGAGCTTGGACTGCTGAAAATGGATTTTCTCGGTTTGCGCAACCTCACTGTCATCGACGACGCCGAAAAGCTGATTCGCCGCAGTCATCCCGAATATTCCGCAGAGCAGATTCGCGACGACGACCAAAGGGTGTTCGCCATGATTTCACGCGGCGCCACCGAGGGCGTGTTCCAGTTTGAAAGCCAGGGCATGAAAAACGTGCTCACGCAGCTAAAGCCCGACTGCATGGAGGATTTGGTCGCCGTGCTGTCGCTCTACCGTCCCGGCCCGATGGACAGCATTCCCACCTATATCGACTGCCGCCACAACCCCTCGCACATCCGCTACAAGCACCCTGCCCTGAAAAGCATTCTCGACGTCACCTACGGCTGCATTGTCTATCAGGAACAGGTCATGCAGATTTTCCGCGATTTGGCAGGCTACAGCTTCGGCCGCGCCGACATCGTGCGCCGCGCCATGAGCAAGAAAAAGCACGACGTCATGGAGCGCGAGCGCGAGGTATTCCTCAACGGCGAAACCGACGAAAACGGAAATGTTGTCATCGAGGGCTGTTTGCGCCGCGGCATCGACCGCGCCGCCGCGCTGTCTATTTTCGGCGAAATGGAAAGCTTTGCTTCCTACGCCTTCAACAAATCCCACGCCGCCGCCTATGCCGCGGTATCCTACAAAACGGCGTGGCTCAAATGCTACTATCCGCGCGAGTACATGGCGGCGCTGCTCTCCAGCGTTCTCGACAACCAAAACAAGCTCGCGTCCTATATCACCGAATGCCGTCACCTCGGCATCGCGGTGCTGCCGCCGAACGTCAACGAAAGCGACCTCGGCTTTTCCGTCAGCGGAAAAAACATCCGCTACGGCCTGCTCGCGATAAAAAACCTCGGCAAGGCGTTCATCGACCAAATCATCGCCGAGCGGCGCGTGTCGCCCTATCGCTCTTTTTACGACTTCTGCAAGCGGCTTTACGGCAAAAACAGCAACAGCCGCGCGGTGGAAAGCTTGATTAAATGCGGCGCGTTCGACGGCTTGGGCGGCAACCGCCGTCAGCTGCTTGCCATCTGCAAAACCGTGCTCGACGACCTCGAATACAACGCACGCCGCAACATGGGCGGTCAGCTCAGCTTTTTTGACATGGGCAACGCCGGCGCTCTCAGCGACACCGCCGAGCCGCAGCTGCCGCCGCTCGAGGAATTTCCCACCCATGAGCTGCTGCACATGGAAAACGAAATCGCCGGCATGTACCTCAGCGGCCACCCAATGGACGACTACACCGCGTTTTCGCGCCTTGTCAGGGCGGACAAAATCGGCGCGATTGTGCAAAACGAGGGCAACGCCTATCCCGACGGCAAAAAGGTTTGCATTGTGGGCGTTATCTCCAAAACCAAAACGCAGACCACCAAAAACGGCAAGCTGATGGCGTTCGTCACCGTTGAGGACCGCTACGGCTCCATGGAAGCCGTCGTTTTTCCGAACGTTTACGAAAAATTCGGCGTGTTCCTCGGCGAAACAAGCGTGGTGATTTTGCGCGGTTCGCTCAACTTTAAGGAAAACGAGGAGCCGAAGCTGATTTGCGACACAGCGGAAAAGGCGCGCACCAACGCCGAATGCGAGGGCTATCAGCCTGCGCAGCCGCCGCAGATCAAACAGCCGCAGCCGCCTGCGGCGCTCTGGCTGCGCGTTGACGACCTCAACACGCCGCTTTATGAACGCGCGCGCCGCGTGCTCGACATTTTCGACGGCAAAACGCCCGTCATTTTCTATCTGACAAACACCAACCGCAAGGTGATGGCGCCCGAAAGCATGTGGGTAAGCCTTAACGACGTCATGCTCAGGGAGCTGAAATACCAGCTCGGCGACCGAAACGTTGCGGTAAAATAAACCAAACGGAAATGAAACTATGATTATCGACTTTCACACGCACACCTTTCCCGACGCCATCGCGGAAAGAACAATTGCCTATCTCACCGAAAAGGGCGGCATTCAGCCCTACCGCGAGGGCACGCTGTCCTCGCTGATTGAAAACATGAAGCGCAGCGGAATTGATTACAGCGTTGTTTTGCCCGTGGCAACCCTGCCCAAGCAGGAGCGCACCATCAACCGCGTTTCCGTTGAAAGCAACGGCAAAAACCATGTCTTTTTTGCAGGCGGCATTCATCCCGATTGCGCCGACGTGCCCGGCACGCTCGACCAAATTGCAAAGGGAGGGCTGTTTGGCATTAAGCTTCATCCCGACTATCAGGGCGTGCATTTTGACGATCCGCGCTATGTCAACATCATGCGCCAAGCAGCCGAAAGGGGACTGTATATTATCACCCACGCAGGCTTCGACGTTGCCTACCGCGATCATGTGCACTGCACGCCCGATATGATTCTTAATGTTTTAAAAGAATTAAAAGGCGTGATTGAAAACAAGCTTATCCTCGCGCATCTCGGCGGCTACGACATGCCCGACGAGGTGCTGCAAAAGCTCATCGGCGCGCCGGTGTATATGGACACCGCCGCCGTTTTGCGGCTTTATCCCGAAAA
>CADBSZ010000053.1 GCA_902797525.1 uncultured Ruminococcus sp.
GGAGCTGACTCATTTGAGCCAGCTCCGTTATTTTTTTGAGATAATCACGCGTTGTCAATAAACGCCTGCATTTGCTCAGCCGGCTTAAAGCCGAGCGAGCGCGCCACGGCTTCGCCCTTGCGGAATATCACCACGCAGGGAATGGAATACACCTCGTATTCCTCCGCCATGTCCTCGTTTTCGTCAATGTTCAACTTGAGGAAGGTGTAGTCGTCGTTTTTGTCCTCCAGCTCCTCCAAAACAGGCGCCAGCATTTTGCACGGACCGCACCAGTCGGCATAAAAATCCACCAGTACGGGATGTTCCGCTTTCAGCACGCGCTCCTCAAATTCTTCTGCGTAAATTTTTTCAATCATGTTATTCTCCTTTCGTTATACGTCTGCCACCAGCTCAACGGGGCAGTGGTCCGATCCGAACACATCAGTGTGAATTCCGGCGGATACCAGCTTGTCGTCGAGTGCCTTAGATGAAATAAAATAGTCAATGCGCCAGCCCGCGTTCTTCTCGCGCGCCTTAAAGCGGTACGACCACCACGAATATACTCCCTCGGTGTCGGGGTAAAAATGACGGAAGGTGTCGGTAAAGCCGCTGTTCAAAAGCGTGGTCATTTTGCCGCGTTCCTCGTCGGTAAAGCCGGCGTTTTTGCGGTTGGTTTTTGGGTTTTTAAGGTCAATTTCCTCATGAGCCACATTCAGATCGCCGCACAGAATCACAGGCTTTGATTCCTCCAGCTTTTTCAGATATGCCAAAAACGCGTCCTCCCATGTCATACGGTAATCGAGCCTGCGAAGCTCGTTTTGCGAGTTGGGCGTATAGCAGGTTACGGCGTAAAAGCCCGGAAACTCCGCGGTAATCACCCTGCCCTCGTGGTCGTGCTCTTCAATGCCGATGCCATAGGTCACTGAAACCGGCTCCTCCTTGGTGAACATGGCGGTTCCCGAATAGCCTTTTTTTTCGGCGTAGTTCCAGTATTGATGATAGCCCTCAAGCGGCAAATCAATTTGCCCTTCCTGCAATTTCGTTTCCTGCACGCAGAAAACATCCGCGTCAATCTCACGGAAAAAATCCAAAAAGCCCTTTGTCACACAGGCGCGCAAGCCGTTGACATTCCAAGAAATAAACTTTTTCATAACAGCCTCCTTATCTCTGCTATCAGTATACTTGAAATCCGCATTTTTCGCAAGGCTTTTGAATAAGTTTATTGGGGTGATTCTATGTTTGATTTAATCGGCTTGCTCGGACAGTACGTGTGCTTTTTTATCCTGCACGTCTGCGGCGGCGGAGCTTTTCCGAAGCCGTTGTCCGAAAAAAAGGAACGTGAATATCTCGAAAAGTTCCGTCAGGGCGACATGCAGGCGCGCAACGTGCTGGTGGAGCACAATTTGCGGTTGGTGGCGCACATCATCAAAAAATACTACGGCAAGCAGGGGGAGCAGGACGATTTGGTGTCCATCGGCACCATCGGTCTGATAAAAGCGATTAACACCTTTAATCCCGACAAAAAAATCCGTCTCAGCTCCTATGCCAGCCGCTGTATCGAAAACGAAATCCTCATGCACTTCCGCAGCGCCAAAAAGAGCGCGCAGGACATTTCTCTGAACGAAACCATCGACACCGACAAGGACGGCAATCCGCTGACGCTGCTTGACATCATGGCGGTTGACGACACCATTCTCGACGATCTCGACAAAAAGCTCAACACGAAAAAGCTCGGGAAGTTCATTGCCGAGGAACTTTCCGAGCGTGAAAAAACCATTATCATTTTACGCTATGGACTCGACGGCCGCGAGCCGATGACGCAAAAAAACGTTGCCAAGCTGCTTAACATCAGCCGCTCCTATGTCAGCCGCATTGAAACCAAGGCGCTCAGGCAGCTGCGCAGGCGTTTTGAAAACAGCAGCAATCTATGAATTGTAAAAAACGGAGCGGTTTTCACCGCTCCGTTTGCGTTTGTTTTTCGCCGATAAAATGCTTGATAATATCCTGTCGGGTGACAATGCCGATAAAGGTCCCCAAATCGTCGGTTACAGGGACAAAGTTCTGGTTTACCGCGCGGTTGAGCAGCTCATCCATCGTCACGTCGATTTTTACCGCCGGGTTAAAGTTTTTGCGCAAAATATCGGTGACGCGGTGCTTTTCTTTTTCGGTGATGGCGCTGTTGCGCAAATCAATAATGTAGTACAAAAAGTCGCCCTCGCTGACGGTGCCCACATATTTTCCGTCGGTGGAAATAACGGGAATCGCCGTGTAACTGTGCGCGCGCATTTTTTCCAGTCCCTGCCGCAGGGTGTTGGTGTCATAAATATACTTGACCGTTTCTTTCGGTTTCAACAGCATTAAAACGTTCATAGTGCCTCCAAGGGGAAATCAAAGGGGTTGTTTGGAAATGATATACAGCTCGCCGATAAAATAGACTAAGCCGAAGGTGAAGAGCAGTGTGTTGACCTGTAAAATCCCGCTGAGCACCACCGCCGCCGCGCTGACGCCGGCGATAACGCGCGCGAGCTGTTTTCGCGGTTGCTTGAAATAAAGCGCCCACAACACCAAATAGACGAGCAAAAGCACCGCGGCGGCAATCAGCCAAAACCGCTTCATCAGTTCCTTCGGCTCGGTAAAGCCGCGCTCCAAAATGCCTGTGTGAAACGCCATCAGCACCAGGCAGGCAAACCGCGCCATACGGTCAAGATAATACATCGCTTTGTTGTCATAGCGGCTCCTGTCAATGGTATGCGTGCGGCGGTATATAATATGCGGCAGTGCCAAAACAACGGCAAAAACCGCGCCGTAAGGATTCACAATGTCAAAAAAAGTCATTTCATCACCTATGTTCATTGTAACACAGACAGAAGGATTTTACAAGGCGGCAATCGCCTTTTTGCAGCGAAAATGGTTACAAGTTTGTAGTTGCAAAAGAACCTTGAAAGTTGTATGATAGTAATAACTATTCTAAGAGGAGAAGATTCCTTTGGAGAAGAAAAAAAAGAAGTTTAAACTCAGCGGAATTGCGGTTTTTAATATCGTTGTAGGGGTATTGACTGCCATTTTGCTTGCTTATTTCATCTTTTCCGACGATGGCGTCATTGACTTGCTGAAATCACGCGACGGCATTATCTGGTGGCTTCTTGCGGTGGGACTGGTCGTGTTTGACCTGAACATCATCGTGGATTCGGTTGTCACCTATGTGTTTATCCGCTCGCAGTATCCAAAGGTGCGGTTTATCGACGCGCTCAAAATCAGCTGCGTGGGCGTGTTCTTCAGCGCGTTAACGCCATCAAGCACGGGCGGCCAGCCGATGCAGCTTTTTTTAATGTCAAAAATGCGCATCAGCGTGGGCTTTGGCTCCGCGTGCATGACGCAAAAGTTCATCGTTTATCAGTTCGTCACCATGGCGTTCAGCATTTTGGCGATTCTGATTAAGTTTCAGCAGTTCGGAAGCGCGTTTACCAATTTTTGGTCGTCCGCTTTTATTGTTCTCGGCTTTTTGGTTCAGCTCGGTATCACCGCGCTGTTTATCATTGTATCATTCTCCCAAAAACTGACCTATAAGCTGCTGGGGCTGATCACCAAGATTTTGCGCAAGCTCAAGGTAAAAAACACCGACCAAAAAATCGCTAAGCTCACCAAAGAATTCCGCATGTTTTTGGATTCCAACCGTTTGCTGATGTCCAACCGCAAGCGCTTAATTCTCATTTATTCGCTGGTTGCTTTGCAGGTGCTCTTGATTTTGTCGGTACCGTACTTTGTGTATCTCGCCTTCGACATGCCCAAGCTTGCCCCCGCCGCAGGTTTGCCTGTGGGCAATTTGTTCGACTTTCTCTGCATTCAGTCCTTTGTGCTGTTTACGTCCAACCTGATTCCGCTGCCCGGAGCGTCCGGCGGCGCGGAGGCGGCGTTCGCCATGTATTACGGCGGCTATTTTGGCCCGCGCACTATGCCTGCCATCGTCGCGTGGCGTTTTCTGACGTATTACGGCTCGATTATTCTCACTGCGCCGTTTTCCTATTACACCAAGGGGCACAAGGCGCAAAGTGAAAAAATTGAGAACGAAATTAAAGAGGTCATGGAAGAAAACCAGGTCCTCGAAAAGGAAACAAACTGACATTTCAGGCTACGGCTCGGCTTTTTTGCCGCCGCAGCCTGTTTGCTTACCGCTGCTTTTTCAGGTGTTAGTATGAACCGATTGATATTTTTTCTTCACAAGCGGCTTGCTCCGCTGTTTCCAAACCGCTGTCCGTTTTGCACAAAGGTGATATATCGCGAGCAAACCATATGCGACTCCTGTGCTATCAGGGTTCCGCAATACACCGTCCGCCGTTTTGCCGCAGGCGGAGCGCCCTGCGCGGCGGCGCTGCCGTATAAGGACGAATACGCCGAGGCGGTTAAACGCTTCAAATTTAAACGTTACGCGTTTTATGCGCCTGCGTTTGTTGAGGTGATGACGGAAGCGGCGGTCAGAGTGTATTCCCCTGACGCGTATGATTGCGTTTGCTGCGTTCCGATGCACCCGAAGGACCTTAAAGACCGCGGCTTCAATCAATCCGAGCTTCTGGCACGCGGTTTTGCCGAAAGGCTTGGGCTGACGTATGTAGAAGCGATTGAAAAAATCAAACGCAACAAAAAACAGCACACGCTTAAACGCAGCGAGCGCGCCGGCAACGTCAGGGGCGTTTACCGCGTCATTGATAAGAACGCAATCAAGAACAAGCGCATTTTGCTGATTGACGACATTATCACCACCGGCAATACGCTGGGTGAGTGCGCGTCGGTGCTCAAGCGCCATGGGTGCCGTTCCGTCAGCTGCGCGGTGCTTTGCACAACGCTTGTCTGACAACGAATTTGAAAAAAATACTTTTATATCCGTGAGTTTTGTGATATACTATTTTGGTAAGCTAACAGTAACCTAGGTACGGAGATGATAAAATGAGTCAAATCAACCGCAAGCAACTGGCTGACGGCGTGTTTTTCAGCAGCGTCAGGGACGGCCGTTTTAAAACGATGAAGATTTCCGCGAATATCATCGTTCCCCTCAGCGCGGATACCGCCGCAGCCAACGCGCTTTTGTGCGACGTGCTGTCGCATTCCTGCAAGGCGTATCCCGATTTTACGGCGCTGAGCAAAAAGCTTTGCTCGCTGTACGGAGCGGATTTATCGGCATTTGTGCGCAAGGTGGGCGATCACCAATTAATCGCGCTGTCCGCCATGGGTCTGGATGACCGTTACACCCTCAACGGCGAAAGCGTGGCGCAGGAGCTGTCGCGCCTGCTGTGCAGCGTTATTTTTGAGCCGAATTTGTCAGACGGCGTTTTTGTAGAAGAAAACGTGGAGCAGGAGCGCAGACAGCTGCTTGACTCCATTGACGCCGAATATAACGACAAGCGCCTTTATGCGATTGCGCAGTTAATTAAACATATGTGCGCGAAGGAAACCTACGGTATTAAGCGCTACGGCAGCGCACAGCAGGTCAGAGAGGTCACGCCTCAGGATTTGACAAACGCGTGGAAAAATCTGCTGAAAACCGCAATCTTTGAGATTGTTTATGTCGGCGACAGTGCGCCCGACAAGGCACAGGCGGTGTTTTCCGAAGCGTTCGGCAATATCGACCGCGCGCCGGCTGCGGCCGACACGCAGATTATCCGCACCGCAAACAGTGTGAATACCGTCACCGAAGAAATCAACGTTGCGCAGGCAAAGCTCGTCATGGGCTTTCGCGCAGGAACGGCGCTGCCCGAAAAGGAAGCGGACGCCGCCGCGCTGATGTGCGCGATTTTGGGCGGCACGGCGAATTCCAAGCTGTTCTGCAACGTGCGTGAAAAGCAGAGCCTTTGCTATTACTGCGCGTCGCGCTATGACAAGCACAAGGGCATTATGCTTATCGACAGCGGCGTGCAAACGGAAAATATTGATAAACTGAAAGCCGGTATTCTCAAGGAAATTGAGGACATGAAAAACGGCGTCATCACCGATTTTGAGATGGACGCCACCAAGCGCGCCATGATTAACTCCTTCTATTCCTCCAACGACACCGTCGGCGGCATTGAAGCGTGGTACACTGCACAGCTGTTTGACGGCGGTTTCACAACCATCGAGGAAATGGCGGCGCGCATTGGGGCAGTCACCAAGGAGCAGGTTATCGCCGCGGCGAACAAGCTCACGCTTGACACGGTTTATGTGTTGAAAAACAGTGAGGGGTGATAAAATGAACACAGTTATCAACGAAGTGAAGTCGCAGCGCGCGGGCGACAGCTATTATAAAATCAAACACAGTTCGGGACTGAATATTTATGTGTACCCGAAGGAGGGCTACCGTTCCGCCTATGCTATCATCGGCGCGCGCTACGGCAGCATCAACACCTGTTTTTCGCGCGACGGGGGAGAGAAAATCACCGTTCCCGACGGCATCGCCCACTATCTGGAGCACAAGCTGTTCGAGAGCGCCGAGGGCGACGCTTTTACGCGCTATGCCGAAACCGGCGCTTCCGCAAACGCCTACACCAGCTTTGAAAAAACCTGCTATCTGTTCTCCTGCACCGAAAAGTTTGACGAGAGCTTTGAAATTTTGCTCGACTTTGTCGGCAATCCGTATTTCACAGCGCAGACCGTTGCCAAGGAGCAGGGCATCATCGGTCAGGAAATCAAGATGTACGACGATTCTCCTGACTGGCGCGTGATGTTCAACATGCTCGGCGGCATGTATCACAACCACCCGGTAAAAATCGACATCGCCGGCACGGTGGAATCCATCGCCGAAATCACTGCCGAAAAGCTGTATGACTGCTACAACACCTTTTATAATCTCAACAACATGGTGCTTTGCGTGGCAGGCAACATCACGGTGGAGCAGGTGCTCAAAACCTGCGACCGTATGCTCAGGCCAAACGAAAAGCACACCATCGAAACCTATTTTGAGGACGAGCCGTACGAAATTGTTGAGCCTTATGTGGAGCAGAGCTTTCCCGTTGCCGTGCCGATTTTTAACCTCGGCTTCAAGGAAAAGGCGGATTCCCTCTCCGACGAGCGCCGGCTTGCGCAGATTGGTATTTTGCTGTCCGCGCTCGCTTCTCCCACCAGTGCGCTCTACCGTGAAATGCTCGACAACAACCTCATCAACAGCACATTTTCGTTTGAGCTGTTCGAGGGTCCGGGCTACTGCTCGGTGATTTTCGGCGGAGAGAGCCGCGCGCCAAAGCAGGCGGCGGAAACCATCAAGCGCTATATCACCGAGGTCAAGAAAAACGGCTTCACCGACGAGGACTTTGAAAACGCGAAAAAAGCGGTTTACGGCGACAGCATTTCCGACCTCAACTCCGTTGGCAGCATCGCGAACCTTATCGCTGACTATCACTTCAACGGCAACGAAATCTTCACCTATATCGACGCGATAGCCGACACCACCAAGGCGGACGTGGAAGCCTGCCTTGCCGATATGCTCGACGTCAACAACTGCACCTTGTCGGTCGTCAAGAACGCGGAGGAATAATATGCAAACCTTTCATGTAAGATTTCCCGGTCTGGGCTGGGAGTTTGTTATCAGCAACGTCGCCTTCAAAATCGGCGACTACGCCGTTTATTGGTACGGCTTAATCATCACCACGGGACTTTTGCTCGCGGTGCTCTACGCGTGGCGTTCTTCGCCGCGTTACAACGTCGACGCCGGCAAGCTGTTCAACTGCGTGCTCGTCGGTTTAATCACCGGTATTATCGGCGCGCGATTGTATTACTGCGCCTTTCAGTGGGAGGCATATGTGTCCAATCCCATCTCGATTCTCTATATCCACGAGGGCGGCTTGGCCATTTACGGCGGCATCATCGGCGCCTTGCTCGGCGGTTTGGCAGTTGCGAAAATCCAAAAAATGAAATTCATGCCGATTCTCGACATCTCCATGATGGGATTCTTGCTCGGACAGGGTATCGGCAGATGGGGCAACTTTACCAATCAGGAGGCATTTGGCTATGAAACCACGCTTCCGTGGGGCATGATCAGCGAGGGCACCCTTGCCGAATATGCCAACCCCGTACATCCCTGCTTTCTCTATGAAAGCCTTTGGTGCCTGCTGGGCTTTGCTCTGCTGCACTTCTACGGCAAATACCGCCAGCGCTACGCCGGACAGATTTTCTATCTCTATCTGGTGTGGTACGGCTTTGAACGCATGATTGTCGAGGGACTGCGCTATGACAGCCTTTATCTGTGGAACACCGGAATCCGCGTGTCGCAGGTGCTCTCCGCCGTTATCGTGCTGGTCGGAATTATCATGTTAATCAAGAACATCAAAAAGGAGGATCCTTTCTATGCAAATTATCGACGGAAAAAAGGTATCAGCAGAGGTAAAGGAAAACGTAAAGCAGATCACTGAGCAGTTAAAGAAAAATCACAACATCACCCCCGGACTCGCGGTGGTTATTGTGGGCGACGATCCTGCCTCGCGCGTTTACGTCAACAATAAAAAGAAGGCCTGCGAAGCCGTGGGCTTTAAGTCCGAGGAATATGCCCTTCCTGCCGAAACCACGCAGGAGGAGCTGCTCGATTTGGTCAACACCCTCAACAACAAAGAGGACATCAACGGCATCCTGGTTCAGCTGCCGCTGCCGAAGCACCTCGATGATAAAGCGGTTATTGCCGCCATCCGCAGCGACAAGGACGTCGACGCGTTCCATGCCGTAAACGTCGGAAAAATCATGCTCGGCGAATACGATTTTCTGCCCTGCACACCGGCGGGCGTGATGGAAATGCTCCATTCCTACAACATCACCGTTGAGGGAAAGGAGTGCGTTGTCATCGGCAGAAGCAATATCGTCGGCAAGCCCATGGGCATGCTCTTGCTCCACGAAAACGGCACCGTCACCATCTGCCACAGCCGCACCAAAAATCTTGCCGAGGTTTGCCGCAGAGCCGACATCCTCGTTGCGGCGGTTGGCATTCCGAAGTTCGTCAAGGCGGATATGGTCAAGGACGGCGCGGTTGTGATTGACGTCGGCATGGACAGAGACGAAAACGGCAAGCTTTGCGGCGACGTTGACTTTGAAAATGTCAAGGATAAGTGCTCCTTCATCACTCCCGTTCCCGGCGGCGTAGGTCCCATGACCATCGCAACGCTGATGAAAAACACCTTAAAAGCATGCAAGTTGCAAAACAAAATCAGCGATTAGTGAAATTGTCGCAAAACCCTTGACAACCCCCTTCCATTGTGATATAGTATATAAGCCGCATATTGTGGGTAGGGCATAATTGCGCCCAAAAGCAGGTTTTCCTCACCCGTCAATAGCGAGACCAAGAAAAAGGAATGAAATTATGTACGCAGTGATTCAGACAGGCGGCAAGCAGTACAAGGTAACCAACGACGAAGTTATCTTCATTGAAAAGCTTGACGCAGAGGCAAACGACACCGTAACTTTCGACGTAGTTGCAGTCGGCACAGACGACGGCATCAAGGTCGGCGCTCCCTTCGTTGAAGGCGCAAAGGTTACCGGTGAGGTTGTAAAGAACGGTAAAGGCAAGAAAATCAGAGTGGCAACCTACAAGCCCAAAAAAGGCGAGAAGAGAACCATGGGCCACAGACAGCCTTACACACAGGTTAAGATTACTTCCATCGAAGCGTAATGATTCGGGTAATCTTTACGGTACAAAACAGCATCGTCACGGGTTATGAAATCAGCGGCCATTCCGATTTTTCCGAGCAGGGCAGCGACATTGTGTGCGCAGCGGTCAGCTCGGCGGCTTACATGGCGGCGAATACCATCACCGACGTGCAGCAGCTTGATTGTTTTGTCACCGTAAACGACGGCTTCATGCAGTTGAAGCTGTCAGCAAACGAAGCGGAAAAAGCTCAGATAGTTTTAAACGGCTTGCTGCTTCATCTCAGTGCTCTTTCGGAGCAGTACACAGATTTTATTGATTTAAAAATTTCGGAGGTGTAAGGTATGCTTAAGATTAATATTCAGTTATTCGCTCATAAAAAAGGTATGGGTTCTACCAAGAACGGCCGCGACAGCGAATCCAAGCGTCTCGGCGTTAAGCGCGCAGACGGCCAAAAGGTTCTTGCGGGCAACATCCTTGTAAAGCAGAGAGGAACTCACATTCATCCCGGCGCAAACGTTGGCAGAGGCTCTGACGACACACTGTTCGCTAAAATCGACGGCGTTCTCAGATTCGAGCGCGTTGGCAAGGACAGAAAGCGCGCAAGCGTTTATCCTGTTGAGCAGTAATAATGCTTTTTAAGGGTGAGTAGCTTACTCACCCTTTTTATTTTCAAAAAGCAGGTGATTCACATGTTTGTAGATAAAGCCAATATCCACATCAAGGCAGGCGACGGCGGCGACGGAGCGGTGGCGTTTCACCGCGAAAAATACGTTGCGGCAGGCGGCCCCGACGGCGGTGACGGCGGCAAGGGCGGCGACATCGTTTTTGTTGCCGACTCCAATCTTTCCACGCTCGCTGACTTTCGCTATAAAAGAAAATACGCCGCCGCACGCGGTGAAAACGGCAGAGGCGGCAGGTGCAACGGCAAAAACGCGCAAAATCTTGTGATTCGCGTTCCGTTCGGCACCGTAATTAAAGAAGAAAACAGTGGGCGAATCCTTGCGGACATTTCCGACAAGGAGCCGCATGTCGTCGCAAAGGGCGGCAAGGGCGGCTGGGGCAATCCGCATTTTGCAACGCCCGTCCGTCAGGTGCCGCGGTTTGCAAAGCCCGGACTTCCCGGCGAGGAATTTGACGTTGTGCTTGAGCTCAAGCTTCTTGCGGACGTCGGTCTGGTCGGCTTTCCGAACGTCGGCAAAAGCACGCTGGTGTCTGTGGTATCGCAGGCAAAGCCCGAAATCGCCAACTACCACTTCACAACCATCACGCCGGTGCTCGGCGTGGTGTCCATGGGCGAAGGCTCATCCTTTGTTATGGCGGACATTCCCGGGCTGATTGAAGGCGCGTGGCAGGGAACAGGCCTCGGTCATCAGTTCCTGCGCCATGTGGAGCGCTGCCGTATGCTGGTGCATATTGTGGACGTTTCCGGCAGCGAGGGCAGAGATCCGATTGAGGACTTTGAAACCATCAACGCCGAGCTTGAAAAATTCAATCCCGAGCTTGCCGAGCGCCCGATGGTTGTCGCAGGCAACAAGTGCGACATGGCGACCGACGAGCAGATTGAGCAGTTTAAGCAGTACGTCAATGCCAAGGGCTACGACTTTTTCCCGATAATGGCGGCAATTCGCTATGATGTTGACCCTCTGCTGAAAAAGATTCAGGAAATGCTCTCAAAGCTGCCGCCGATTGCGCGCTTTGAGCCGGAGCCGCCCCCCGTTGTTACGGTTGAGGACTTCGACGATCACACTGTTTCCATCAAAAACGTCAACGGCGTTTATGTGGTTGAGGCCGACTGGCTGCTTCAGGTCATGCGCGGCATCAACTTTGACGACTACGAAAGCCTCAACTATTTTCAGCGTGTGCTCACCAACGGCGGCGTTATCGACGCGCTGCGCAAAAAGGGAGCTTCCGACGGCGACACGGTGTCCATTTATGATATCGAATTTGATTTTATGGAGTAACGCGATATGCATAATAAGGCTGATGAAATTTCTCCGCTGACGCTTGCCTTTGTGGGCGACGGCGTTTACGATTTGCTGGTGCGCGAATATCTTGTCCGTCAGGCAAACCGTCCTGTCGGTGAATTGAATAGAATCAAGGTGTCAATGGTCAACTGCAAAAGTCAGGCGCAGTTTGCCTCAAAGCTCATGCCCAACCTTACCGAGCACGAGGTGGCGGTTTATAAGCGCGGCCGCAACGCCGCCCCAAAATCCACCGCCAAAAACGGCACCATCGCCGAATATCACAGCGCAACCGGACTGGAGTGCCTGTTTGGCTATTTGCACTTAAACGGCGAACAGCAGCGCATTAACGAGCTGTTTAATTTAATTGTCGGATTAGTATTTGGATAAGAGAAAAAGCGTGCTTCGGCACGCTTTTTTGTGTTGCGCGTTTATCGCCGCGTATAAAATCTTTGTTGAATTTATGTAATACTATTCTCTGATAGAAAGTAGACAACTTTCTATCAGAGAGAAAACGCTTGGCGCGTTTTCCAATTGCGCAAAAGCACAATTGCCGTCTTATACAATCTTGACGCGCCTACGGCGCTATTAAAAAGTAGAAAGTCTA
>CADBSZ010000054.1 GCA_902797525.1 uncultured Ruminococcus sp.
AATAAAACGGGCAGGTGCTGTGACCTGCCCGAACATAACAACTTAGTTTGCGTGGAACGCTTTAAACTTGGCAATCACCTCGGCTCTTGCCTTAACGTTATCTTCGTCCTCTTTGGTGTCATCTTTAATCGTGGTGTCGTTGTAAATCATCAAATACTTGCCGTTATCGGAGAGATACACGTTCTTCACGGTTTCGCCGATGAGGTTGACAAAGGTGCCGTTCTTCGCAACGGAAGCTCTGACGGTCTCCGCCGCTTCATCGGGCGAGGCTTTCAGGCCGTCTAAATCATATTCATAAATTTCAATGGATGTGTCCTTGGTGTGCTTTGCCACAAAGCGCCTGCCCTGCTTGGCACCGATCAGCTCGGAGCTCATCACCGTGTAGGTAACGCCCTTGTTGTCCTCGAGCGGGTTGATGTAACCCAGCGCGGAAAGATAGGTGCAAAGTCCGTCGTATGTATCCTTATAGTCGCCGGCGTTCAGGCTTGCCGCCTCGTCGCCCGTGGCAACCTCCTGCTTGCCCGTGCCGCCGCAGCCTGCCGCAACCGCCGCAAACATTCCGATGCAGAGCAAAAGTGCAATGATTCTTTTCATAATCGTATTCCTTTCAAAAAAAGTAAGGGCAGCACATCAGTGCTACCCCTTATTATAGCGCATTCTTTTTAAGAAATCAATTCTTTTCACAAAAAACAACAATCAGTTTTCGGCAATAACATAAACATTTACGTCGCGTCTGCCGAAATTTACGCACTCGTCGTAGGTGTCATAGAAGCAATCGACGATGGCGGAACCGTCCATCAGCGCGCCGCCGGTGTCAACCGCGGTGCAGTAGCCGTAAACAAAGCTGCCGTCGGTGGATTCTACATACAGCTTGGAGCCGTAGGGAATCAAGTTGGGGTTGATTGCCACGCCGCCGTGATAAGCGGTGACGCCGGTTGCGGTGCCGGAGCCTGCCGGAGCGGTGTAAGCGGTACCCGAACCGGTGAGCACTTCGCTGTAAGCAATTTTATTGCCGTACATATCGGTGAAGGTGCCCGCACCGCCGGTGGAGCCTGCGCCCTTAGTGCCGACGAGCGTTACCTCGTCAACGGGCTTTTTGGTGACGGTTTCGGAAACGACTGACTCGCTTTCCTTTTTGCCGTCGATATATTTTACTTTTTTGACAATCTGTTTTTCGCCGTTTTTACCCTCAACGCTGAGCTTGGTTTCGCCTAAATCAATTTTGTCCGAATTTTCGGTGACGCTTTCATAAGCGATTTCCTCGGTTTCGGTAACGGTTTTGTAGGTTACGCGCTGAATGGTGACCTCGGAGAGATCCTCCACCTTTGCATCGCGGTCAACGCTGAGAATATCCTCATCGCTCAGCGGCATACCCGACAGCTTGAGCGAATCGGCAATTTTGCCGTAGGACAGCACCATCAGCTTTGTCTGACCGTCAGCGGTCACGTTCACCGGCTTTGCGTTGCGCACATACACAACGGTTTCGGAGGTCAGAACCGTGCTGAGTGACGGAATGACAATTTGGTTGTCGCCGACCTTGGTGTTGGTGAGTGTGAGAAGCTCGGCAACGGTTCCCTCGGGGAACAACACAGCCTCGCGTTCGCCGTTGACGTCAAGAACAATGACATTCGCGGGCGCGTTGATGTCCGCGAGCTTAGACGCCGCTGCGTCGTTGGTTTCGGTCGTCTGAGCGGCGGTACCGCTGATTGCCGCTGTTACGGTAACAAGCGAGCCAAGAATAATCATCATCGCAATTGCCAGCGCGATGAAGGTTTTTGCAAACTGTTTTTTCTCTGAAAATAGGTTCATGATGTAACTCCTTTCAGACATTTCATATACCCAAAATTTCATAACCTCTCGGTTTGACCGTGATTATAGACCTTTGTTTTGGTAATGTCAAATAAAAACAGCTGTTGCTTTTTGTGCAGTTTTCACATTGATTCGCTTTTTAATTCTCTTTTCGCAATATTTATTGTGTTGTTTGGTGATATTATATCACTGTTTTGTGTGCAAATTGCAAGAATTTAAAAACAACTGTTTTGTTACCGAAAAGTTACACGTTTGTAATATTCTATGCGTCATATTTCCGCGTTATGTCCAAAAGAGCTTGCACTTTCCTTTTATAGAAGAAAACAGAGCTGATTCGCTGTTTGGAATCAACCCTGTTTTTTTGTGTTTTATTGCGGCAAAAGCTTGTTCAGTAAGTCACCGAGCGCGGCTTTTTCCGATTTATCCAGTGCCATACACGCCTGCATATCGGCGGTCATTTCATTTGCCCGCCGCTGCAGCGCTTTGCCGCTGTCGGTGATTTCCGTCATGACGACGCGTTCATCCTCTGCCGAGCGAAACCGCCGCAGCAATTCCTTTTTTTCGAGGTTTTTAATGACGGGCGTCAGCGTACCCGAGTCGAGATATAAGCGTTGCCCGAGCTGCTTGACGCTGCAGGTGCCGCCCTCCCACAGGACGACCATGACAAGATACTGCGTGTAGGTGAGGTCAAGCGCTTCGAGAAACGGCCGCAGCTGCTTGATGACCTCGCGCGAGGCGGCATAAAGCCGGAAGCAAAGTCGGTTTTCGAGTTTAAATTCGCTGCTCATGCCATTCTTCTCTGCATGTCATACGCCTGACGAACCGCAATCGCGAGCTGGTCGGCGCAGGAGGTGGGGCGTCTGCCGCAGGTGTTACCGCGCAGTTTATTCTCAATCTGTTCCACGGTCATGCCGTCACACAGCTTTGAAATCGCCTTCAAATTTCCGTTGCAGCCGCCGTAAAAACGGATATTGCGCACCACGTTGCCGTTTAAATCAAACTGAATTTCTATGGCGCAGGTGCCTTTGGTACTATAAGTATGCTTCAAAAACATCACTCCCAATTTAATTGTGTTCAATTTAATTATAGAACAAAAATGTATTGTTGTCAAATTGCTGATTGAAAGAAACAAAAAGCAACGGCGCACCGAGCCGGTACGCCGTTCATTTTACGGTTTTATCAGTCAAGATACGCTGCGCCGATGATGCCTGCGTCGTTGCCGAGGGTTGCCTGGCAAATCACGGTTTGCTTGT
>CADBSZ010000055.1 GCA_902797525.1 uncultured Ruminococcus sp.
TTGTCCAAATCTGCGATTTGGGTAACAACACCCATGCGTTTCGCTGCCGCCGCCCGTTTGCCGCAGTAAAACTGCGGCAAATTGACAACCGCAAGGGCTGTCACTACGCTGCAAAGGAAAAGCTTAAATGAATCAGCGCTTACCACTGTGCTTACGCTTCGCTTACCTGAATGTCGATATTGGCGGAAATGCCGGTGAAGAGCTTGACCTCCGCCTTGTAGGTGCCGTATTCCTTGATGTCGCACTCAAGCACAACCTTGCGCTTGTCAACGACGATGTTGTATTGCTTTTTGATTTCCTCGGCAACCTGCTTTGCGGTAATGCTGCCGAACAGCTTGCCGCCCTGTCCTGCGCGCGCGGTCATTTTGAACACCTTGCCCTCAAGCTGCGCCTTGTTGGCTTCCGCCTGCGCCTTTTGGGTGGCGATTTTGAAGTTTTTGGAGTTTTCGGCGTTTTTATATTCGTTCATCGCCTGCGCGTTGGCTTCCTTTGCGAGCTTGCGCGGCAGCAAATAGTTGCGCGCGTAGCCGTCGGAGGCTTCAACCAGCTCTCCCCTTTTGCCCAGAGATTTTACGTCCTGTAATAAAATAACTTTCATGGTGGTTTCCTTTCTTGCGGATGGTATGTAACGGTAAAAGCAAGGTTTTACCCAAACGTATTCTGCTTTATGCTTGTGCCGTGCGCTCCTCGGTGAGCGCGGCGTCGATGGTTTCTTTTAACAGCTGCTGCGCGTCGGCTAAGGTGGTGTTGCTAAGCTGCGTTGCCGCCATGGTTTGGTGGCCGCCGCCGCCGAGCTTTTCCATAATCACCTGCACGTTCACCCTGCCGTAGCTGCGCGCGGAAATATTGACGCGGTTCTTGTCCGGAAAAATGACGAAGGACGCCGTAACGCCGGTGAGGGTGAGCATTTCGTCCGCCGCCTGCGCCGCCGCAAGGCGGATGTCGCTGTCGGTGCGGTTGGAAACGGAAATCGCGCAGCCGTTGTGGATTTCGCTGTTGCAGACGATGTCCACCTTTTCGCGGTAGGTGTCGATACTGCCGGAGAACATCTCCTTGACCGTCAGCGTGTTCGCGCCCTTGCGCCGCAGATACGCCGCCGCCTCAAAGGTGCGCACGCCTGTTTTGAGCACGAAGTTTTTGGTGTCGAGCATAATGCCCGACAACAGCGCGTCGGCCTGAATGTAGCCGAGCGACTTGTCGTCGAGATAGCTGATAATTTCGCAGCACATTTCGCACGCGGACGAAGCCGACGGCTCGTGGCAGAATACCAGCGCGTTGTTGATATAGTTTACGGCTCTGCGGTGGTGGTCGATGACGACCACGCGCTTGCATTTTTCATACAGCAGAGCGCTTTCCAGCGAATTTTTGAGGTGGGTGTCCACGATAATCAGCAGGGTTTTGGAGGTGACGCCCCTGAGCGCGTCCTCGGGAGAAACGAAAATACTGCCGTCAAGCCGCTCGTCGGCGTAGTCAATCAGCTGCTTTGCCATGGTGGTGTCGCGGTTGATGACGACCTTGCTGTAGCGCTTGAAGGATTTTTCCATAATACACTGCATGCCGATTGCCGCGCCCACGCAGTCGAGGTCGGAAAAGCGGTGTCCCATGATGTAAACCTTGTCGGAATCCGCCACCGCGCGGCTGATGGCATTGGCGATGACGCGCATGCGCACCTTGCTGACCTTTTCCGTCGCAGCGGCGGTGCCGCCGAAGAATTCATAGCTGCCGTCCCTGATGATTGCCACCTGGTCGCCGCCGCGTCCGAGCGCCATTTCAAGCGCCTTGCGCGCGTTCATTTCGCTGTCCTTCACCAGCTTGCAGCCGCGGCACAGACCGACGGAAATCGTCGCGATGTGGCGGTTGGAGCTGATGGAGCGCACGTTTTTGAGAATCGGAAACTTTTGCGCAATCATTTTTTCCACGTCGGCGTCGCGGAACACAATCATGTAGCGGTTGTTGCCGAGGCGCTTGTAGAGCGCGTTGTAGTCGATTGCCCAGCCCTGCAGGTTCGCCTCGACCGAAATCGCGACGTTGGAATAGGACTCGTCGGAGTCGGTGAAAAAGTCCTCAGCGTTGTCAAAGCTGATGAGCGCCACGGCAGGCATGTTGGCGTGATATTCACGCGCGGTGCGCTTGAAGTCGGTGTTGTCGATAAAGTGACACACCGCGCCGCCGTTGTTGGACAGGGCGTACACCGTAAATTCCTTGCCGTCGATGGCGATGTCAACGCCCTCGCTGTCGGTGATGTCGGCGATGTGGTGCCCCGGAAGATAGACGTTGATGTCTTCGCCCTCGGGACTTCTGCCGCCGCAAATGCTTTTGCGGAAGCGCGCGTTGCACCACACGATGTCGCCGTTCTCGCCCGACACGACCACGGGATATTTGTATTTTTCAAGATATTCGGGATTCATCCCGACAATTCTGCTCGCCGTCCGTTTGACGATGGCGCGGATGTAGCTGCGAAAGGTCAGCGAAATCACCGCGACCGCTATTAAGGCGGCAACCGAAATGCCCAGCTCCACATAAAACAGCGTGGTGTTGTAGCGAAACATCAGCCCCGCCATCACCAGCATCGCCACACCGAACAGGATAAACCACGGCGCGAGCGTCCAATGCTTTCTTTTCATAAGCGTTCCTTCATATCCATAAAGGTTTCAGGAGAATTAAACCTCCTGCAAAATCGGGAGAATCATCGGCGAGCGTCTGGTGCGCTGTGAAATCAGCTTGGCAATTTCCTCACGCAGACGGTTTTTGATGATACCCCATTCATGCACGTTGTTCTCGGCGCAGTCCTCAAGAATGCCGAGAGCGAGCTGTCTGACCTCATCGAGCAGTCCCTCGCTTTCACGCACATACACAAAGCCGCGCGATACGATGTCGGGGCCGCTGATAACGTGGCCGTCGTAGACGTCGAGCGAGGCGACGATGATAATCAGGCCGTCCTGACCGAGGTGCTTTCTGTCGCGCAGTACGATGCTGCCGACGTCGCCAACGCCCAGGCCGTCGACGAATACCTTGCCGGCGGGAACGGACGCGATTTGCTTCATGTAGTCGTCGCAGACCTCGACCGTGTTGCCGATGTCGCCGATGAAGATGTTTTTGCGCTCCATGCCCAAAAACTCCGCCAGCTCGGCGTGCTTGCGCAAATGCTTTTGCTCGCCGTGAACGGGGATAAAGTATTTTGGGCGCACCAGACGGTGCATGAGCTTGAGCTCTTCCTGACAGGCGTGACCGGACACGTGAACGTCGTACATCGACTCGTAAATGACCTTGCAGCCGCGCTTGAGCAGCTCGTCAACAACGTTGCCGACGGTTTTTTCGTTGCCGGGAATCGGGTTGGCGGAGATGATGATGAAGTCGCCCTCGCCCACCATGACCTTGCGGTGGTCGGAGTACGCCATGCGCGACAGGGCGCTCATCGGCTCACCCTGACTGCCGGTGGTGACGAGCACCACCTGCTCGGGCGGATATTTGCTGAGCATGTCGATGTCGATAAGAATGTTTTGGGGCAGGTGCAGATAGCCGAGCTTGACGGCTACATCCATGTAGTTAACCATGCTTCTGCCCGAAAAGGCGACCTTTCTGCCGTATTTGTCGGCAGTGTTGATAATCTGCTGAACGCGGTTGACGTTCGAGGCGAAGGTCGCGATAATAATGCGGTATTTTTCCGCTTTTTTGAACAGGTTGTCAAGGCTTTCGGACACCATTTGCTCGGTGGGCGTATAGCCCGCGCGCTCCGCGTTGGTGCTCTCGGCGAGCAGCGCCAAAACGCCTTCGTCGCCGACGCGCGCAAAGCTGGAGAGGTCGATGGTGTCGCCGCTGATGGGCGTGCAGTCGATTTTGAAGTCGCCCGTGTGGACAATCGTGCCGCCCGGCGTTTTGATGGCGAACGCCACGGAATCGGGAATGGAGTGATTGACATGGATGAACTTGACGTCCATGCAGCCGAGCTTGATGGTGCTGCCGGCGTTGACGGTGTTGAGCTTGACCTTGTTAATCAGGCTGTGCTCGCGCAGCTTGTTTTCAACCAAGCCGAGCGTGAGCGGCGTGCCGTAGAGCGGCACGTTGATTTTGGACAGCAAGAACGGCAGACCGCCGATGTGGTCCTCGTGACCGTGCGTCAGCACAATGCCGCGCACCTTGTCCACGTTTTGCTCGATGTAGGAAAAGTCGGGAATGACCAAATCCACGCCGAGCATGTCGCCGTCGGGAAACGCCATGCCGCAGTCGACGATAACGATGTCGTTTTCGCACTCGATGAGCGTGATGTTCTTGCCGATTTCGTTCAGGCCGCCCAAAAACGAGATTCTGACCGGCGGCTTTTTGACGGGCTTAATCCGACTGACCGCGTTTGGTCTTTTTCCGCCGCGGCCCTTTTGCGGCCGCTTTCCCGGTTGCTGATTGGTTTTGCTTTTTGAGTACCAGTTCTGCTTTAGCCGATAGTTTTTCTTCTGGTTTTGTGCACTCACAAAAATATACCTCCGTTATGATAAGATTTTTTCCGTTCAATTTCAAAATTCAACACTTTTTGTTGAAAGCGTATACTCAGACCCAGTATACATATTCAGTTTATTGTACTCCAAATTGCCCCGTTCTGTCAAGATGATAAAAGAATTATAACCCCAAGCGCCAAAAATATTTCTAAAAATTTCCTGTACCCTCTTGTTATTCTTTTATTTTTATGTAAAATGGAAATGTAATGGCTGTATTTCGGCTTGGCTGAACACCGCGGAACGTGCGGCAGCCCGAAATGACAGCGACTGACGAATCTGTTTAATATGCTCTGCAAGGAAGGTGCCCATATGAAAAAAGTTGAGATTTTTACCGACGGCGCATGCAGCGGCAACCCGGGACCGGGCGGCTGGGGCGCGATTTTGCGCTATAACGGCGTGGAAAAGGAGCTGTCGGGCGGGGAAGCGAACACCACCAACAACCGCATGGAGCTGTCCGCCGTCATTTTCGCGCTGGCGGCGCTGAAGGAGAAGTGCGAGGTGACGCTTTTCAGCGACTCGCAGTATGTTTGCAACGCCATCACCCAAGGCTGGGCAAAAAAATGGCGCGCGCAGGGCTGGATGCGCAACAAAAAGGAGCCTGCCCTCAACCCCGATTTGTGGGCGCAGCTGCTCGATTTGTGCGATAAGCACGAGGTGCATATCGTCTGGGTAAAGGGACACGCCGGCCACCCCGAAAACGAACGGTGCGACCGCCTTGCCGTCGCGGAAAGCCAAAAGTATATGTAATCAATAATATGTATGCGCTTTGCAAAACCGGCATAACCGAAAACAGCAGAAACGGAGCGTTCCGTTTCTGCTGTTCTTTTTATTCTGTTAGCGCAGCCCGTCCTTCATGGCTTTGACATATTCTCCGATATACTTCGGCGCGTCTTTGCCGTAGCGCTCCAACAGCTCAATCACGGATGTGCTGACAATCACGCCGTCAAGGTCCGCTTGCGCCGCCTGTTCGAAAGCGCCGGATTCCGCGCCGACAACGCAGGGCAAGGCGGTGTTTTCGCGGATAATGCGGACAATCTCACTGAGATCGGAAATGCCGCCGCTTCTTCCGTTGCCGGGCACGATGTACAAAAACCCCTCCGCTTCCCCGGCAATCATGCCGATACGCTCTGCCGTGGTGGGCGCAATCATCGAAATCAGCTCCACACCGTAACGGCGGCAAACCGGGAGAAAATCGTCCTTTTCCTCATACGGAATGTCGGGAAGAATCAGGCCGTCAACGCCGATGTCGCGGCAGGTCGAAACAAACGATTCGGTGCCGTAGGAGAACACCACGTTCGCGTAGGTCATAAACGCCACGGGAACGGCGACGTCGCGGCGCAGGGATTGCACCAGCTCAAAGATTTTTGGGGTGTTCACGCCGCCCTTGAGCGCGCGGATGTTCGCCGCCTGAATGACGGGACCTTCGGCGGTCGGGTCGGAAAACGGAATGCCCAAAACGATACCGTCGGCGCCGTTTTTCACCGCCTCGCGCACCGCCGCCGCGGTGGTTTCAATGTCGGGGTCGCCGCAGGTGATAAACGGAATGAACGCCCTGCCGTTTTGAAACGCCTTTGCGAGATTACTCATAAAGATTCTCCCCTCTGTAGCGCGCGATTGCCGCGCAGTCTTTGTCGCCTCTGCCGGAGATGGTGACGACGATGATTTGATCTTTGCCGAGCGTGGGCGCGAGCCAGATTGCGTGCGCCACGGCGTGCGCCGACTCAATGGCGGGGATTATACCCTCGGTTTTGGAGAGATATTCAAAGGCGTTCACCGCCTCGTCGTCGGTAATCGCGACGTATTCGGCTCTGCCGGTGTCGTGCAAATGCGCGTGCTCGGGGCCGACGCCGGGATAATCGAGTCCTGCCGAAATGGAGTAAACAGGCGCGATTTGACCGTTTTCGTCCTGGCAAAAATAGGACTTCATGCCGTGAAAAATGCCGAGCCTGCCGGTGGAAATCGTCGCGGCGGTTTCGAAGGTGTCGATGCCTCTGCCTGCCGCCTCGCAGCCGATTAAGCGCACGCTTTTGTCGCCGATAAAATGGTAAAAGGAGCCGATGGCGTTGGAGCCGCCGCCCACGCAGGCAATTACCGCGTCGGGAAGTCTGCCCTCTTTTTCGAGCATTTGCGCCTTGATTTCTTTGGAGATAACCGCCTGAAAATCGCGGACAATCGTCGGGAACGGGTGCGGTCCCATAACAGAGCCGAGGCAGTAGTGGGTGTCGCTGATGCGGTTTGTCCACTCGCGCATGGCTTCGCTCACCGCGTCCTTGAGGGTGGCGGTGCCGCTTTTGACGGGAACAACCTGAGCGCCGAGCAAACGCATGCGATAGACGTTGAGCGCCTGGCGGACGGTGTCCTCCTTGCCCATGAACACCACGCACTCCATGCCGAGCAGCGCGGCGGCAGTAGCGGTGGCAACGCCGTGCTGACCTGCGCCGGTTTCGGCAATCAGGCGCGTTTTGCCCATTCGCTTGGCAAGCAGCGCCTGACCGAGCACGTTGTTGATTTTATGCGCGCCGGTGTGGTTCAAATCCTCGCGCTTAAGATAGATTTTTGCGCCGCCGAGGTCCTTGGTCATGCGCTCGGCATAGTAGAGCCGCGACGGTCTGCCGGCGTAGTCGTTAAGCAAATCGGTCAGCTCGCGGTTAAAATCGGGATCGTTTTTATAGCGGTTATACGCTTCCTCCAGCTCGAGAATCGCATTCATCAGCGTTTCGGGAACATACTGTCCGCCGTGAATGCCGAAGCGTCCGTTTGGATTGGTCATGTTATCTCTTCCTTTTTTTGATTTGGAATCTGTATGATGATCGGTCGGGGCTGCCACAAAAAAAGCCCTTGACAGATGTGTTCTGTCAAGGACGAATAAAGCTTATTCGCGGTGCCACCTTGATTCACGGTTACCCGTGCGCTTGGCGGGATACTGCATATCCCCGGCAAATGACGTCTGCCTGCAACGTCGCAGAATACTCCGGGAACCCCCGTTTGACTGCGCCCTCCACGGCCCATTTGACAACTTGTTTCTCACCTGATTCTCAGCACCGCAGGCTCTCTGTAAAGGCATGATTGCCGTTATCTCCGTATCAACGGTTTAATGATAAAATTCTTTAAGGATTATAGCACCGATTAAAAAATTTGTCAACACCGCGCGTTGAAAAACCGCAGGATTCGACAGATACCGCTTGCCAAGCAGACGATTTGCTGTTACAATAAA
>CADBSZ010000056.1 GCA_902797525.1 uncultured Ruminococcus sp.
CAAGAAAGGTATCAGTCAATTTTGAGCATCGTCAATGAAAAAAATGCTGTTTCTGTAGCCGAGCTTGCCGCCATGCTGGAAATTTCGGAATCCACCGTCAGACGCGATTTAACCGCGTTGGATGAGCTTGGCAAGCTGAAAAAGGTGTTTGGCGGAGCAACTGCCATCACCAAGCCGGAGGGTGTGTTCGAGGACAACGTCAGTTCGCGTGAAGTGCTGATGAGCGCTGAAAAAACCGAAATCGCGCGCTACAGTGCCGGTCTGATTAACGACAGCGATTTTGTGTTCATTGATTCAGGCACCACCACCTCGCGGCTGATTGATTTCATTGAAAACGACAAAGCAACCTACGTCACCAACGGCATTGTTCACGCGCGCAAGCTCATTCAAAAGGGGCTGAACGCCTACATCATCGGCGGCAAGGTAAAGCCTGCCACCGAGGCGATTGTCGGCGCCGAGGGCATTGCCAACTTGCGAAACTTCAATTTTTCCAAGGCGTTCATGGGCACGAACGGAATTGACATCGAGGCAGGCTTCACCACTCCCGACATTGAGGAGGCCATGATGAAGGAGGCGGCGGTCAACCGCAGCTACATGGCGTTTGTTCTCGCCGACCGCACCAAATTCCGGCGTGTGTTTTCTGTCACCTTTTCACAGTTGAAAAAATGCTGTATTCTCACGGATTCCATGCCCGATAACCGCTATGCGAAAGAAACTGTCATTAAGGAGGTAATGAAGTGATTTACACCGTAACACTCAATCCGTCCATTGATTACATCGTTCGTCTTGACCATCTGACGACCGGTATTACGAACCGCACCACAAGCGAGGAATATTACTACGGCGGCAAGGGAATCAACGTTTCCCTGGTGCTTGCCGAGCTCGGCCTCGACAGTACTGCCTACGGCTTTGTGGCAGGCTTTACGGGCAAGGCAATTGAAAACGGCATTCGCAACGACCATATTATCACCGATTTCATCAAGCTCCGGCACGGCATTTCCCGTATCAATATCAAAATCAAGGCGGGGGAGGAGACCGAAATCAACGGTCAGGGACCTCACATTGATGAAACCGAGCTGGAGCGGCTGTTGCAAAAAATTGACCGTATTGCCGACGGCGACACACTGGTGCTCGCAGGCAGCATTCCCAACACCATGCCCGACGATGTTTATGAGCGCATGATGGAGCGCATTAAGCGCAAAAAGGTGCGTATTGTGGTGGACGCGACCAAGCAGCTGCTTGTCAATTCGCTCAAATACAAGCCATTCCTGATTAAGCCGAACCGTCAGGAGCTTTCCGAAATCTTCAACGTTCCGATTAACAACGAGAACGACATCGAGCGTTATGCCAAGGAGCTTCAAAAAATGGGCGCGCAAAACGTGCTGATTTCGCTCGGCGGCGAGGGCGCCATGCTGATTGACGAATTCGGAATCAAGCACAAGGCGGGCGTGCTCAAGGAAAAGGTGCTCAACACCGTTGGCTCGGGCGACTCCATGGTGGCCGGTTTTGTCGCCGGCTACGTCAAGGAACAGGACTACGCCTACGCGCTCAAGTTGGGCAGCGTATGCGGCAACGCAACGGCGTTTTTGCCGGGACTCGCAACCCGCGAAAAAATCAATGAATTGCTGCAAAAATTCGACGAAGAATTTTCACATAAAAACTAAAGGAGGCAAATTTATGCGTATCACTGACCTGCTGAAAAAACAGGGCATTTCTCTCGGCGCGGCTCCTGCCGGCAAGAGAGAAGCAATCGACCTTCTCGTGTCGTTGCACGAGAAATGCGGTAACCTGTCCGACACCGCGGCGTATAAGGAAGGAATCCTTGCACGCGAGGAAATGGGCACCACCGCAATCGGTATGGAGGTAGCCATTCCCCATGCCAAAAGCGAAGCTGTTAAGGCCCCTGCGCTGACAGCCATCACCGTTCCCGGCGGCGTGGATTATGATTCACCCGACGGCGCACCCTGCAAGCTCATCTTCATGATTGCGGCAACCCTCGACGGCGACGTTCACCTCGAGGTTCTGGCACGCTTAATGCAGATGCTCATGCACGAGGACTTCACCGCTAAATTAAAGGCGGCGAAAACTCCCGACGAATTCCTGAAAATCATTGACGATCAGGAAACCGCTCAGTTCCCCGACGAGGCAAAGGCAGCTCCTGCTGCTAAAAAGGAAGGCTACCGTGTTCTGGCGGTAACTGCATGCCCCACCGGTATTGCTCACACCTACATGGCAGCCGAGGCGCTGGCAAAGGCAGGCGAGCAAATGGGCATTACCATCAAGGTAGAAACCAACGGCTCCGGCGGCGCGAAGAACGTTTTGACCGCTGAGGAAATCGCAAATTGCGACGGCATCATCATCGCGGCTGACAAGAGCGTTGAAACCGCCCGTTTTGACGGCAAGCCCGTTTATTCCACCAAGGTTGCCGACGGTATTCATAAGCCCGAGGAGCTCATCAACAAGATCGTTAACGGCGAAGCTCCTGTGTTCCACTCCGATAAAAAGGCGGAGGCGGCTGCTTCCACCGACAACGAGAGCTTCGGCAGAAAGCTCTATAAGCACCTGATGAACGGCGTATCGCACATGCTTCCGTTCGTCGTTGCAGGCGGTATTTTCATCGCCATCGCGTTCCTGATTGACTCCTTTGCAGGCGTTCCGCAGGACGGCAATTTCGGTACGGGCACTCCCGTATCCGCATGGTTTAAGAACATCGGCGGCGCTGCATTTAACTTCATGCTGCCCGTACTCGCAGGCTTCATCGCCATGTCAATTGCCGACCGTCCCGGATTGCTCGTCGGTATCGTCGGCGGTGCGCTGGCTGCTGCCGGCAACACCTTCACCAACCCCGGCGCGGTTGACGCAATCCCCTCCGGCTTCCTTGGCGCGCTGCTCGCAGGCTTTGTGGCAGGCTGGCTGCTCAAGATGCTCGAAAAGGCATGCGACCATTTGCCGCACGCACTGGAAGGCATTAAACCGATTCTCATTTATCCGCTTGCCGGCTTGGGAATCGTCGGCGTTATGATGTGCGCCGTTAACCCCATTATGGGCCTGATTAACGAAGGCATGAAGAATGCCGTAAACTACATGGCTTCCCAGCCTGCACTGCTCGTTCCCGTATGCGCACTGCTTGCAGGCATGATGGCCATCGACATGGGCGGCCCGTTCAACAAGGCAGCTTATGTAACCGCAACTGCGCTGCTCACCGGCGCTTCCTCCGATCCGAGCGACCCCGCGTTTAAGATTATGGCGGCGGTTATGATCGGCGGCATGGTTCCCCCGATTGCTATTGCGCTTTCCACCACTATCTTCCGCAAACGCTGGAGCGCAGAGGAAAGAAAGAACGGCCCCGTAAACTACATCATGGGCCTGTCGTTCATCACCGAGGGCGCTATTCCTTACGCAGCAGGTCATCCGCTTCAGGTTATCCCCAGCTGCTTGGTTGGCTCCGCTTGCGCAGGCGCACTGTCCGCACTGTTCGGCTGCACCCTCCGCGCACCTCACGGCGGCATCTTCGTACTGCCCACCATCGGCAATCCTGCCATGTATTTCTTAGCACTTGTCATCGGCGCTGTCGTCGGCATGCTGCTGCTCGCTATCCTCAAAAAGCCCGTTAAGGAATAATCATTTTAAAAAAAAATTATATGCCGGGGGTCTTGCGGCTCCCGGCAACAGATACACAACAGAAAAGGAGAAATGACTTATGGTATCTAAAAAAGTAACACTCGTAAACGCACAGGGTTTTCATATGCGTCCGGCTTCTGTTTTCGCGACTGCAATGGGCAAATATTCCTCCAGCGTAACCATTAAATTCAACGGCAACGAATACAACGCCAAGAGCCTGCTCAATATCATCGCGGCATGCATTAAGTGCGGCAGCGAAATCGAGATTGTTTGCAGCGGCGACGACGAAAACGAGGCGCTGGCAGACGCTGTTGAAAGAATCGAAAGCGGCTTGGGCGAATAAGCAAACTCCACCAATCACAACGAGGTGATGTTATGTTAAAAGGTATAGGCGCGTCCGACGGCATCGGCATCGGCAGAGTGCTCATTATTGCCGAGCAGTCGCTTGAATACACGCCAAAGGAAGTGACCGACGTTGACGCGGAGTTGGCGCGTTTTCACGACGCGGTAGACAAATTCTGCGACAACACCATGGAGCAGGCGGACGCCATCCGCCAATCCACCGGCGACAAAGAGGCGGAAATCCTCGAAGGTCACATTGCGATTATCCGCGATCCGTTTATGGGCGGCGAAATCGAAAACTTAATCAAAGCCAACCAGTGCGCAGAGGCGGCTGTTGACCAAATCTGCAAGATGTTTATCGACATGTTCTCGGCAACGGGCGACGACCTCACGATGCAGCGTGCCGCTGACGTACGCGACATTCGCGACGGCATTATCGGTATTCTGCTCGGCGTTCAGGAGGTTAAAATCAGCGACGCTCCTGCCGGCACCGTGCTGGTTGTTAAAGAGCTGACTCCGTCCATGACGGCAGGCATTAAAAAAGAAAACATCGTCGGCATTGTTACCGAAACCGGCAGCCAAACCTCGCACTCCGCGATTTTGGCGCGTGCGCTTGAAATTCCTGCTGTACTCAGCGTGGAAGGTGCGGTTACCGGGCTCTCCACCGATGAGCTGGTTATCGTTGACGGCAGCAAGGGCGACGTTTTAACCGCTCCCAACCAGGAGCAGATTGACACCTACACAGCAAAGCGCGAGGCGTTTTTGCGCGAGCGCAGAGAGCTGGAAAGCTTCCGCGGCAGGACAACCGCCGGCGCGGACGGCAAAGAATATGAGCTGTTCTGCAATATCGGAACGCCCAAGGACGCCACCAAGGCGATGGAGGCCGACGGCGAGGGCGTGGGATTGTTCCGCACCGAGTTCCTTTTCATGGACAGAGACCGTTTGCCCACCGAGGACGAGCAGTTTGACGCTTATAAGCAGGCTTCGCTGATTTTAAAGGGCAAGCCCCTCATCATCCGTACGCTCGACATCGGCGGTGACAAAGAGATTCCGTATCTCGGACTTGCCAAGGAAGAAAATCCCTTCATGGGCTTCCGTGCCATCCGCTATTGCCTGAAAAACCGCGACATGTTCAAGTCGCAGCTCAAGGCGATTTTGCGCGCGAGCGCGTTTGGCGACATCCGCATCATGTTCCCGCTGATTACCGCAGTTGAGGAGCTGCGCGAGGGCAAGGCGCTGGTCGAGGAGGCAAAGGCGGATTTGAAAGCCTCCGGCATTGCGTTTGACGAGAACATTCAGGTTGGCGTAATGACCGAAACCGCAGCGTCCGGCGTGATTGCCGACTTGCTCGCCAAGGAAGCGGATTTCTTCAGCATCGGCACCAACGACCTCACGGGTTACACTATGGCGGCAGACCGCGGCAACAGCGATGTTTCCTATCTGTATTCGCCCCTGCAGCCCAGCGTTCTGCGCATGATTAAGCGCATCATCGAATGCGGTACAAAAGAGGGCATTTCTGTCGGTATGTGCGGCGAGGCTGCCGCAAGCCCGATGATGATTCCGCTGTTGATTTCCTTCGGCCTGACCGAGTTCAGCGTTTCGGCGCCCTCGGTACTCAAGGTGAGAAAGAACATTTCCAAGTGGACAAAGGCGGAAGCCGACGCGATTGCCGACAAGGTAATGGCGATGACCACAGAAGCGGAAATCACCGCATATTTGGAATCGGTTATTTAATGAAACATTTGACAGGAGCCGTTTGTGCGGCTCCTGTTTTTATGCTATCAAAAAAGACGGCTCCTTCACATGAAGGAGCCGCCTTAGTGATGTAATTATTCTGCTTCTGCTTTTGCCGCTTCAATTACCTTTTGTGCAACGTTGCTGGGGCAATCCTCATAACGTGCAAAGGTGAACTCAAACGAGCCGCGTCCCTGGGTAATCTGACGGATAAAGGTTGCGAAGTCTGCCATTTCTGCCATCGGAACCTCCGCCTCAACAGTCTGCATACCGTGGCCGGAGGGCGTCATGCCCAGTACTCTGCCGCGGCGCTTGTTGACCTCGCCCATAACGTCGCCCATGTTTCCGTCGGGAACGTTAGCCTTCAGGCTGCCAATAGGCTCGAGCAGGGTGGGCATCGCGTTGGGAATACCGTTCTTATATGCCAGGCTGGCGGCAGTCTTAAACGACATTTCCGAGGAGTCAACGGGATGATAGGAGCCGTCGTACAAGGTCGCCTTAATGCCAACGGTGGGATAACCTGCCAGTACGCCCTTCTTAATCGCGTCGCGCAAGCCCTTTTCAACAGCAGGAAAGAAGTTTTTGGGAACCGCGCCGCCGACAACGCGCTCGGCAAATTCGAGGCTGTCGGTATCAAACGGCTCAAACTCAATCCAAACGTCGCCGAATTGGCCGTGACCGCCGGACTGCTTTTTGTAGCGGCCCTGTGCGGAAACCTTTTTGCGGATGGTCTCGCGGTAAGCAATCTTCGGCTTTTGCAGCTTTGCTTCCACGTTGTATTTGGTTTTTAATCTCGAAATCACCACGTCAAGATGCTGCTCGCCCAAGCCGGAAATCAGCATTTCGTGGGTTTCGTGGTTGCTTTCAAAGCGGATGGTCGGGTCTTCGTCGGCCAGCTTGCCCACTGCCTGCGCAACCTTGTCCTCGTCGCCCTTCTTTGCGGGGTAAATTGCCATGGTGTAGCTTGAAACGGGATAA
>CADBSZ010000057.1 GCA_902797525.1 uncultured Ruminococcus sp.
CGGATTTTTTTTACGCCCACGCTGCCGAAATACATCGCCGTGGCGTAAAAGGTTGTTTCGCTCGAGCCTGCCAGCACCGAGGCAACCTTGCCGGCAAAGCTGTCGGGTCCGCAATCTTCAAACACGGAAACCAGCAGCGCGGTTGCACCGCTTCCCGACACCGGGCGCAGCATCGCCATCGGCACCACCTCCGCCGGGAAACCGATTTTTTGTGCTATGGGCGCTGCTGCGGCACAGATGACGTCTATCGCCCCGCCGGTGCGCAGCAGGCCGACCGCGAACACCAAGCCGAGAATCGTCGGCGCGATTTGATACAGCGTCAAAAAGCCCTCGCGCGCCCCTGTCATAAATGCGTCAAATACCGGCACGCGGCGTACAAACGCAAAAACAATAATGAACCCTGCAAAAACGGGCATGATGATTTCCATAACAGCCTCCCAATCAGGCAAGTTGACGGTTGGGTTTCAGGCGGTTGCCCGTCAGTGCGATCATCAGCGCCACCGTCAGCGCACAGGCGGAGCTGAGCCATACGGGCACCAAAATTTCGAACGGCGCCGCGCTGCCGTATTTTGCGCGCAGACTGCCGAGCATAGTGGGCATTAATTGCAGGGAAGCGGTGTTCATCACAACAAAAATGACCATTTCATCACTGGCGGTGTCGCTGCGGCCGTTTTGTGCATGCAATTCCTTCATTGCCTTTAGGCCCAGCGGCGTGGCGGTGTTTCCAAGTCCTAAAAGGTTGGCGCTGATGTTCATGCAAATGGCTTCGAATGCCGCACTGTCCTTGTCGAGGTGCGGAAACAGCCGTTTTAACAGCGGCGCAAACAGCCGTGCAATCAGCGCGTTCAGTCCGCTTTGTTCGGCGATTTTCATCAGTCCCGACCACAGGCAGATAATGCCTGCCAGCGTCAGCAAAAGCGCAATTGCGTCCGCTGCGCTGTCGACAAATGCGTTTGATAAATTCTCGGTTTTTCCGAGCACTATAGAGCAAATAATACTTAATACGACAATAAATCCCCATATCTTGTTTAACATCAGCACTTCTCCTTATGAATCAGAACAATATTTCACAAAATAGTCTAAATTAATTGACATTCAATGCAAAAAATGATAAAATAATGTTATAAATTGTAGAACGGAAGAAAGAATTATGATCTACACCAATTTCAGGGAAATCGACAAGGCGGGCCGCATTGTCATTTCCAAGGATATCCGGCGCCACCTGAACATCAATCCGGGCGACGTTTTGCAGATTAACGCCGACGATGCGTGCATAACCATTGTTAAGGCGGAGGCAAAGTGTGTGTTCTGCAATTCGCACGAGAATTTGACGGAATTTGAGGGCAAGCACATTTGCGGTGACTGCATGGCGAAGCTGCGCCGAAAATAACCTATCAAAATATATTTGGAAACAAGTGAAATTATGAAGCTTTTTCTTGCGAATATCCAAGAAGTTCAGTTTGAGCACATGAGCCTGATTTCACCCGAGCGCGCCGAGCGCGCGCTGCGCTACCGACTTCCTGCCGACCGAAAACGCTGTATTGCAGGGGGCTTGCTGTTGCGCCGTTTTTTGGGTGACGCCGAGGTATTTACCGATGAATTCGGAAAACCACGGACGAGAGGCGGCGTGTGCTTTAATCTTTCTCACAGCGGTGATTGGGCGCTGTTGGCAATCAATGACCGCGAGGTCGGCTGCGACATTGAGCAGCATCAATACATTGACGCGCTGCGCATCGGCAAAACGGTGTTCACCGCGCGCGAACGCGAGGAGCTTCGCGCCGCGCCCGACCGTCTCGGCATGTTCTATCAGTTGTGGACAAAAAAAGAAGCCCTGCTCAAATGCATGGGCGAGGGCTTTCGCCGCGCGGCGAAGTCGGTTGATGTGTGCGGCGGCAGCTTTGAAGAAAACGGCGATATTTTTTATTTGAAAACGGCGGCTTTTGCCGATTATACGGTGTCCGTCTGCGTAAAAAACGCGTCGGCAGATTTCGAATTTGAGTTTTTTGAGATTCCGCCGCTTAGGTAACCGCTGATTAGTTTCATAATAGGATATCAATTCGTAGGGGCAACCCTCGCGGTTGCCCGTTTCCCGCAGTATTGCTGCGGGAAATTGACAGCCGCAAGGGCTGTCACTACGCTATAAAAGAAAAGTTTGAATAAATAAGAATTTAAATAGCAAAAAATGAGGTCAGGATGTTCGTCCTGACCTTTTTGGTGTATAAATAGATATTCTGTTAAACCGGTTGTTCCGACTGCTGCGGCACAACCGCAAAGAAAACCAAGTCGTTTTCACTGTTGTTAATCAGGCTGTGGGCATGACCTTCGGGGCAGTAGTGGCACTGTCCCTCCGACAGCGTCAGCAGCTCGCCGTCATCAGCCACGGAGCCGTGACCGCTGAGAATATAAATGATTTCGCTGTCGCCCTCGTGGGTGTGCATGCCGATGGTGGCGTGCGGCGGCAGTGTGCCGTGAAGGATCTTGTTTTTGCCGTCAAAGTGAATTTTGGCGATAAAATCGCCCTCGCCGCCTTTAAAATTGGGAAGCACCTCGGGCGCTTCGTTCGGTAAATCAAAAATCATCGGAACCCCTCGTTTTATACCAGTGAAATATAGTACGGACAAATGTCCTCATAGCGTCCGTCCTTCATCAAAAAGCCCTGCGGTATGACGCCGAGCGGCACAAAGCCGAGCTTTTCATACAGCCGTCTGGCGGCGGTGTTGGTTTTGACCACCGCATTAAACTGCAAAATACGAAAACCGTGCGCCGCGCCTTGTACAATGCAGTCGCGCACCAGCCTTTCGCCGATTTTTTTGCCGCGTGCCGCGCTGCCGACCGCATAGCTCGCGTTGCAGATGTGACCGCACCGTCCGATGTTGTTCGGGTGCAGAATGTACAGTCCGAGCAGCTTTCCGCTTTCGCGCTCCTCCGCTACGCCGCAGTAGGTTTGACTGCCGAAGAACGCCGCGCCGCTTTGTTCATCTAAGCATTCTGTCTGCGGAAAGGCAACGCCGTCGCGAACGACCTCGTTCCAAATTTCGCACATGGCGCAAATGTCGTTTTCTGTATAGGAGCGGATGATAATTTCCATTAAGAAGCCTTCTTTCAGAGACATTCTATCATAAAAAAAGCGGTGTTTCAATCGGTTTGCGCAAAAACTTTGTTAAAACACTTGCTATTTTTTCGACAATCATATATAATACTCTACAGTTGAATACAATCTTATCAAGAGCGACGGAGGGAACAGGCCCCGTGAAGTCCGGCAACCTGCATTGCAAGGTGCTAAATCCTGCGGTTTTACCGAAAG
>CADBSZ010000058.1 GCA_902797525.1 uncultured Ruminococcus sp.
AGCGGCATCATCCTCTCATCCGCGGCGCAGGAAAAGCCGCAGTTCGCAACCGTAGTGGCAGTCGGCCCCGGCGGCGTTGTGGACGGCAACGAAGTAAAAATGTATGTGAAGGTCGGCGACAAGGTCATCGCGTCCAAGTACGCCGGCACCGAGGTGAAGCTTGACGGCGAGGAATTTACCATCGTCCGTCAGTCCGACATTTTGGCAACCGTAGAATAAGCTAATTGGAGGTATTGTATTATGGCAAAGCAAATCGCATATGGAGAAGAAGCAAGAAAAGCATTGATGAAGGGTATCGATCAGCTCGCCGATACCGTTAAGATTACACTCGGCCCCAAGGGCAGAAACGTGGTGCTCGACAAAAAGTTCGGCGCTCCGTTAATCACCAACGACGGCGTTACCATCGCCAAGGAAATCGAGCTTGACGACCCGTTTGAAAACATGGGCGCACAGCTTGTGAAGGAAGTTTCCATCAAAACTAACGACGTTGCCGGCGACGGCACCACCACCGCCACCCTGCTGGCGCAGGCGCTGATTCGCGAGGGCATGAAGAACGTCACCGCAGGCGCAAACCCCATGATTTTGAAAAAGGGTATTGCCGACGCGGTTAAGGTTGCCGTTGACGCGGTCATTAAGAACAGCCAGAAGGTTGCCGGCACCGCCGACATCGCGCGTGTTGCCACCGTTTCCTCTCAGGACGAATTTATCGGCAAACTGATTGCCGAGGCGATGGAAAAGGTAACCACCGACGGCGTTATCACCGTTGAAGAGAGCAAAACCGCCGACACCTACAGCGAGGTTGTCGAGGGTATGATGTTCGACCGCGGCTACATCGCGCCCTACATGGTGACCGACACCGACAAAATGGTAGCTGAGCTTGACAATCCGTACATCCTCATCACCGACAAAAAGATTTCAAATACACAGGAAATCCTGCCCGTGCTCGAGCAAATTGTTCAGTCCGGCAGAAAGCTTTTGATTATCGCCGAGGACGTTGAGGGCGAGGCGCTCACCACGCTGGTACTCAACAAGCTGCGCGGCACCTTTACCTGCGTTGCGGTCAAGGCTCCGGGCTTCGGCGACAGAAGAAAGGAAATGCTGCAGGACATCGCCATCCTCACCGGCGGCACCGTCATCACCTCCGACCTCGGTCTTGAGCTGAAGGACACTACCATTGACCAGCTCGGCACCGCGCGTCAGGTGAAGGTTGAAAAGGAAAACACCATCATTGTTGACGGCGCAGGCG
The DNA here is from genome assembly GCA_902797525.1 of uncultured Ruminococcus sp. Lineage (GTDB taxonomy): Bacteria > Bacillota > Clostridia > Oscillospirales > Acutalibacteraceae > Ruminococcoides. Next base: position 1,247 of record CADBSZ010000058.1, read on the forward strand.
ACAAGGACGCCATCCGCGGCAGAGTGGCGCAAATCCGTCAGCAGATTGAAACCACCACCTCTGATTTCGACCGCGAAAAGCTGCAGGAGCGCCTTGCAAAGCTCGCAGGCGGCGTAGCGGTTATCAAGGTCGGCGCAGCCACCGAAATCGAAATGAAGGAAAAGAAGCTCCGCATCGAGGACGCCCTCGCAGCCACCAAGGCGGCGGTTGAGGAAGGCATCGTCGCAGGCGGCGGTATTGCGTGCATGAACGCGATTCCCGCGGTTGCAGCCTTTGTTGACACCCTCGACGGCGACGCAAAAACCGGCGCGAAGATTGTTTTGAAGGCGCTTGAGGAGCCCCTCCGCCAGATTGCCGCGAACGCAGGCCTTGAGGGCAGCGTTATCGCCGAAAACGTTAAGAAGGCGAACAAGGTCGGCTACGGCTTCAACGCCCTCACCGAGGAATACACCGACATGATGGAGGCAGGCATCGTTGACCCGACAAAGGTTACCCGTTCCGCTTTGGAAAACGCTTCCTCTGTTGCGGCTATGGTGCTCACCACCGAGTCCCTCGTTGCCGACATCAAGGAGCCCACACCTCCGGCAGCTCCCGCACCCGACATGGGCGGCATGTACTAAGCCGCGGCTTCATTAAAAATCGACTGATCAAGAAAGAGCGTTCCGCGTTTTGCGGAGCGCTCTTTTTATTTTTATTAATTGTTTGCTTTTTTTACAAATCTATATTATAATAGCTATATCATACACATCATGCACGAGGAAGTGTTACTATGAAAATCAAAAAGGACTTTATTCTCCGCAAGGTGGCGGACTCTTATGTGGTCGTTCCCGTGGGCAAGCTCACGCTTGATTTCAACGGCATTATCAATCTTAACGAAACGGGCGCGTTTTTGTTCGGACTGTTGCAGGAGGGCGCCGAAAGGGAAGACCTGATTGCCAAAATGCTCGACGAGTACGACGTCACCCCCGAAAAGGCAGCGGCGGATATTGACATTTTTTTGCAAAAGGTAAAGGACGCTGATGTGCTTGAATAAGGAAGCAACGCTAGACGCGGTAATCGGCATCATCCGCGAAAAGCTCGACGCCGGCGGCACCGTAACCTTTACGCCGCACGGCACCAGCATGCTGCCCATGCTGCGCGACGGCGAGGATGTGGTGGTGCTCAAAAAGCCCTCGGGCAGGCTTCGCCTGTTTGATTTGCCGCTCTATCAGCGCGAAAACGGTCAGTATGTGCTGCACCGCGTGATCGACTTTGGCAACGACGGCTCCTACGTCCTCTGCGGCGACAACCAGTTTGCCAAGGAACGCGGCATAAAAGACGGGCAGATTATCGCGGTCGTCACCGCCTTTTTCCGCAAGGGAAAGCAGTATTCCATGCAGGCGATAACCTACCGCCTTTACGTCAATTTTTGGTACTACACCCGTCCCTTCCGCCGGATATTCCGCGCAGGAAAACGACGCGCCAAACGGCTTTTCGGCACACAATCCAAACAAAAATAACACAGGCACGGTCAATCGCCGTGCCTGTTCTTTTATGCCTTTGCGTCTGTTTCTTCATTTTCATTAAAGCGGTCGGGAATGAAATTGATTTTTGCAACCAGCTTTTTCAGTTTTTCATATTTGCCGCCGAGTATTACGCTGAACGCGTATGCCGCCGTGGGAACCAGCAGGGGAATATAGGTCAGCACATACTGCGACTTGCCCTCAAACAGCAGATGATAGCCGAAACCGCCGAGCAGCACAAGCGGCAGCAGCACGGTTTCGATATTCGACTTTTTGTTAATGAACAGCAAATAAATGCCTGCCGCGAACATCACGTACAAAATCTGCATATAGAAGTTGAAGTGCAGCTCCAGCGCCTGACCGGTGCTTTTGTCATACACCGACTTCACCAGTCCCTCCATTTGGTCGCTGCCGACGGAGGCGCTGCCGAGCTTTTTCTGCTGCTCCTCGGTCGCCGTGTGAGCCTTGACCTTGCTCACCCAAATGCTCTCAAAGGTCGGCTCGTTCCACTGGCTTAAAATCTTTTTGCTGAAGAAGTCAAAGGTGTAATCCAAGTCGGAGCCGAACTTGTCCATCCTCGCGTCAATTTCCTCCCATGCCTTTTCATTCGCCGCGTCGTCGCTGATGTCCAGGTTGCCGCGGAACAGGGGAGCGAGGTAATCGTTGATGTAATGGTCCTTGGCGATGGTGGTGTACCAGCCGGGCGCCATATAGGATTCCTGCAAGCCCATGTCAAGATACAGCACCTGCGACACGCCTCCGCAAAAGGTTGTTTCGGCGCGGTTTTCGTAATGCGCAATCACCAGTGAGTTTGAGCCGAGCACCGCCGCAATCAGCGCCGCGGCAATCACCGCGCTCTGCCACTTCTTTTCCTTCACAATGTGAACGATCAGCATGATGACGAACGCCGCCAGATAAATCATGTTGTTGTATTTCACCAGCGTGGCAAGCACCAGCAGCGCGCCGCCGGGAATCGTCCAAAAATATTTTCCTGTCTGAAAATACTTAATCAAAAACAGGCTTGCCCACACCGCGCAGCACATGCCGATGATGTTGCCGTAAACAAAGGTGCAGAACAGAATCGGCTGGAAGCAAACCGCCAGCAGCAGAATCGTGATAAATTCCACGCTCTTTTTCTTAAACAGCAGCTTGGAAATCCGCGCCAGCGCAAAATACGCCGCACCCACGCAAAGCACGTTCAAAATCTGAATCGGCATGGTGCTTTCCGTGCCGAAAATGCGGTAAATCAGCTCGCTGAACGCCACAAAGCCCAACTGGAAGGGGTAGAAGTGGAAGTAGGAAAAGCTGTTGTAGAACGCGCTGTTATAGAACTGCGTGTCGTTGTACATGGAGGTATAAACGCCCTGCGCCGCGTTTTTGGCGGCTTCATAAATGTTATAGCTGTCGGCGGCAGGCAGCGACTGCGCGTTGATTACCCAAATCAGTCCGAGCAGCACCACGAACACCCCTAGTCCGATTTCCATCAGTCTGAGGTCGACCTTCGCGAAAAAGTCGTAAAACCGCCGCATGGCGAATAAAAAGATGACGAACAGCGCCGTGAACAGCAGGTTCAGCGGAATGATGTCGAGCTGATATAAAATATGCTCGCTGACATATTTGGTCGGGTCAAGCACGCTCGTCTGAAAAAAGCTCATCACGCCGATGTAGCCGAACGCCAAAAACACCAGCAAACAGATGATGTTTACGACAATGTATTCCGTCATGCTCCTTTTTTTGGCAGTCGCGACGGTTTTTGCCTTTGCCGCCTTTGTTTTTGTTTGTTTACTCATATTCTACCCTTCTAAAATTCGTCTTTGACCGAGCGCAAAAACATTTTTTGAATTTCCTCTTTTACGTCCGCGCCCTCAAACAGCGCGCGGTATACCGCGCTGACAATCGGCAAATCCACGTCGTGCTCCAGGCCGAGCTTGTACAGCGCCTTCGAGGTCATCACACCCTCGGCGAGCTTTTCAAACTTCTTGCCCTTCACAAAGTCCTCGCCGTACATGCGGTTGTGGCTCCAGGGGGAGAAGAGGGTTGCCTCATAGTCGCCCAAATGGCAAAGTCCGAACGCGCTCATTTTGTTGCCGCCCAAGGCTTCAATCAGGCGCGAAATTTCCTGCGTGCCGCGCGCCATCAAGCCGCCCTTGAGGGAGGTGTAGCCCAAGCCGTCGAGCATGCCGGCAGCAAGACCGATGACGTTCTTTGCCGCTGCGCCGATTTCGCTTCCGATTAAATCCTTGCCGATATAAAAACGAATCAGCTCGCTTGAAAACTCGCCGACGAGCTTTTCCTTTACTTCGCGGTTGTCGCTGTCGATTACCATGCAGTTCGGAATACCCTTCACATAATCCTGCGGATGGCCGGGGCCTACCCACACCGCTACGGGCGTTTTGCTTTCGTCGGTGAAGTCGCGCACAATTTCGCTCAGGCGCTTGCCGGTGGCGGCCTCAACGCCCTTCATGCACAGCACGATGATTTTGCCGTCGAGGTTGTTTTTGGCGATGTCCGCAAAATACGAGCGCAAATACTGCGACGAAATTGAAATCACAATCACCTCGGCGCGCTCAACGGCATACGCCAAATCCGACGAAACCTCAATGGATTCGGGAAACTCCAGATAGTCGTTGCGGTGCGTTTCCTTTAATTGTATAAATTCGGGCGCGTCGGCAAGTCCGCAGCTCAACACTTCATGGCCGATTTTGTCAAGGTACCATGCAATGCAGCTGCCCCATCTGCCGCAGCCCAAAACCGATATTTTCATATGTAACACCTGCTAATATATTGTTGTGGGTTCATTTGAACATAAAAATACCCGCCCGACCGTATGATTTTGATAATAACCTGCCTACGAATAGAACAGGTGGGTGCCCTCCTTCAAGCTTCAGGCTCCCTTCTTCCGAAAAGCGGGAGGTCTGCACAC
>CADBSZ010000059.1 GCA_902797525.1 uncultured Ruminococcus sp.
AAGTGCAAACCTTTAGGGTATTTTTGTTATTGATGGAAATGTATTTATTTATCGGCAATCATTTCCGCCACCTGCGTCAAATCCTTTGCTACGGCATACAGCAGCGGCCTCAACTCCTCCTCGGGGTTATCCAAGTCAGGTACCAAAACGGTTTTGCAGCCTGCCGCGGCGGCAGAACGAACGCCGTTTTGCGAGTCCTCCAGCGCGACGCATTCTTCGGGAGACACGCCCAACTGTGCTGCGGCGTATAAATACACATCCGGCTCGGGCTTTCCGTGCGCAACCATGCGCGCGCTAATAATTTTGTCGAAATAGGGGAGAAGTCCCACCTGCGACATATAAGACGAAGCGCGCTCAACAGGTGTTGCTGTCGCCAGCGCCGTGCGGTAGCCGTTCGCTTTCAGCCACACAAGCAGCTCCTTCGCACCGCGCTTTGCCTCCACGCCGTGCTCCGCCACATAGGCGTTCATCAGCTCCTTGCGCTTGTTGCGCACCGCGTCATAATCAAAATTCCGGCCGAACCAGCCCTGCAATTTTTCAATCGCGAACGGCCGCGCCATCGAGCGAATACCGAGCGCGTGCTCCTTTTGCATGGGATAGCCGTAAAACCGCGCCGCCTCGCACCAAAACCGTACATACAGCTTTTCGGTGTCGAGCATCACGCCGTCCATATCGGAAATAACTGCCTTAATCATGTTTCTCACCTGCTTTTGAAAGATTGACAAAAAGTATACCTGCCGAAATCATACCAAGCGACAGCAGTGTTTCAAGCCGAAACACATTTTCACCGAGCATCAGTCCCGACAGCGTTGTGCCGAAAACAGGCACCAAAAGATTAAACACAGAGATTTTGCTTGCCGGATGGTATTTGAGCAGTGCCGTCCAAACGGTGAACGCTGCCGCCGACACAAATGCCAGCCACAGCAGAATCAACAGTCCGTTTCCTGCTGAAAAATTCAGTCTGCCACCGCAAATCAGTCCGGCAATTCCCAGCGCCGCGCCGCCGAACAACAGCTGATAGGCGGTGATTTTAACAGGGCTTCTGCCCGGAGTTATTTTTTTCGCAATCAAATTGCCTGCCGCGGCAAACACGGTGCTCATTAGAATAAACAGGTCGCCGAACAATGTGTCGAGCGCAAAGCCGCCTGTACCGTTCATCACCAGTACGCCGCCGAAGCCGAGCGCACAGCCAAGAATTTTCCATGCGGTCAAACGGTCGCCCTTGAAGAAAACCGCCGCGCCGAGCACCGTCAAAAACGACGCGCAGGCGGTGATAATCGAGGTGTTCGCGCCTGTGGTAAAGCCAATGCCGATGTAGGTGAATAAATATTGTCCGAAGGTTTGAAACACGGACAGCCACGCAATTGCTTTAATATCTGTTTTGCCTGCCGGCACAAAGCGCTTTTCGGTTACGCATAAAAACGCCAGCACCATCACGCCTGCCAGAAAAAAGCGCAGCCCCGCGAACAACAGCATCGCTCCTGCGTCGCCCTCGGCAACGTCAAACGCCGCGTAGCCCAGCTTGATAAACGGAAAGGCCGTGCCCCACAGCAGCGTGCAAAAAATTGCCAAAACGCAGGCAATCGCACGGTTTTGTAAAAAGTTTGGTTTCATGTTTTTCATTTTATATGATACAGTAAAAGCGATACAGCGGCTGCCGTATCGCTTTTTATTCTTTATTAGAATATTCTTATTGCTTTTCGGCAACAACCTCGCGAATCACTCTCGCAATATGGGGCTGCGTCAGCTCAAATTTGTCGAGAAGCTCCCACGCGGGACCGCTGAAGCCGAATCTGTCCTGAACGCCGATTCTTGTCATCTTAACGGGACATTCGGCAGTAATAACCTCGCTCACCGCGTCAGCCAAACCGCCGATAACGTTGTGCTCCTCAACGGTGATGATTCTGCCGGTTTCCTGTGCCGCCTTCACAATGATGTCGCGGTCGATGGGCTTGATGGTGTGAATGTTAATCAGGCGTGCGTGAATGCCCTCAGCCTCAAGCTCCCTAACGGCCTTGAGCGCCTCGTTCACAACAAGACCGGTCGCGATAACGGTTACGTCATTACCCTCGTGCAGGGTAATGCCCTTGCCGAGCTCAAACTCGTAGGTGTCGGGGTCGTTAAAGCTGTCGATTGCCAGTCTGCCCAGACGGATGTAAACGGGTCCGTTATATTCAATTGCCGCCTTGGTTGCGGCCTTCATTTCCCAGTGGTCGGCAGGATTGAGCACCATCATGTTCGGAATCGCGCGCATAATGCCGATGTCCTCAATGCACTGATGGGTTGCGCCGTCCTCGCCGGTGGAAATGCCTGCGTGGCTGCCGGCAATTTTGACGTTCAGCTCGGGATAAGCAACAGAGTTACGGATTTGCTCAAACGCTCTGCCGGTCGCGAACATTGCAAAGGAAGCGGCAACGGGAATCTTGCCGGCGGCCGCCATGCCTGCCGCTACGCCGATCATGTTGCCCTCGGCGATACCGCAGTCGAAAAATCTGTCGGGGAACGCCTTTTTGAATACGCCTGTTTTGGTTGCGGCGGCTAAGTCCGCGTCGAATACAACAATGTCTTTATTTGTTTCGGCAAGCTCGCAAAGCGCCTCGCCAAAGCTTTCTCTTGTCGCCTTTTTAATGATCTCAGCCATTAGCACTTGCCCTCCAATCTGTCAATTTCAGCCTGAAGCTCGGCGGTTGCCTGCTCATACTGTTCCTTGTTCGGGGCGGTGCCGTGCCAGCCGACCTGGTTTTCCATAAAGGAAACGCCCTTGCCCTTAACGGTCTTTGCCAAAATAGCAGTGGGCTTGCCCTTAACGGTCTTTGCCTTGTCGAGCGCGTCCTTAATCTGCTCAAAGTCGTGGCCGTCAATCTTGAACACCTCAAAGCCGAAGGCTTCAAACTTCTTGTCGAGCGGCTCAATGCCGGCTACATCCTCAACGGCGCCGTCAATTTGAAGGCCGTTCTGGTCAACCATCACAACGAGGTTGTCGAGCTTGTTGTGAGCTGCAAACATTGCCGCCTCCCAAACCTGACCTTCCTCTACCTCGCCGTCGCCGAGAAGGGTAT
>CADBSZ010000060.1 GCA_902797525.1 uncultured Ruminococcus sp.
GCCGGTGCCCTGATACAGTCTTACGCGGGCAACGGAGCTTTTTCTTCTACCTGTGCCGTAGAAATAAGGTGTCTTATCGTACATTCTGTTTTGCCTCCTTCTTAAGCTTCAAGCATCTGAGGCTTCTGAGCCTGATGGTTGTGTTCCGCACCCTCAAAGAGACGAAGTCTCAGAAGAGCGTTTCTGCCGAGAGTGTTCTTAGGAAGCATACCCTTAACAGCCAGTTCCATCGCCTTGGTGGGCTTGGTAGCCATGAGGGTATCATAACGGGTTTCCTTTAAGTGGCCGATATAGCCGGTGTGGCGCTGCCATTTTTTCTGAGTCAGCTTGTTGCCGGTCAGAACAGCGTCCTTGCAGTTGATGATGATTACGTGGTCGCCGCAGTCTACGTTAGGGGTAAAGGTGGCTTTGTGCTTGCCTCTGAGGAGAACAGCAGCCTGTGCAGCAACTCTGCCGAGGGGCTTGCCCGCAGCGTCAATAACGAACCAGTTGCGTTCAACTTCGGTCGGTTTTTGCAAAAATGTTGACATGTTTATTCCTCCTGTCTTTTTCGTGCTTGCTTATTATAGTACAGTTTTTCGGCAAAGTCAACACCTTTTTTGAAATTTTTTAATTTAGCTCCGAGCAATCTCTTGTATTCTCGTTTTTGCTCGCTTTTACTGCTATATCCTCACAAGCGATTTTTAAATAATTGTTTGAAAAAATCAAAAAATTCACCTTAATTTCACACAGGCGTTATACAGCCTTCAAAAACGGGCGGTAATATATAGTCACAACAAACGAAGGAGGTGAAACCGATGTATCCAAAACAGCCGTCGGTAATTGCCTGTGTAACAAGCCAATATGAATGTGACCGAATCATCGAAGCCGCCGAACAGCTCGCGCAGGAATATGATTGCGACCTGCATGTGTTGAACGTGCTCCGTCCCACCGAAAATTATGCCTTAATCAGCGACCAGCTGGAATATCTGCACCGCGTGTCCGTGAACGCAAACGCCGATATGACCGTGATTTTCAACGACGACGCACCCAAGGCAGCGGCAGACTTTGCAAGGGAAAGCAACGCCCTGCAAATTGTCGCAGGAATGCACGACGGCGGAAACGAGAGCTTTTTAGTGAGATTCAACCGACTCGCGCCCTCGATTTCCATTACAATGGTTGATAAAGACCGCAAGGTTTACACCATGGACGTGCGCGCGCACAGCGCAGTTTATTAAATTAGAAGGTATATTCACATATAATATTTGCATTTTAAAATTTCCATCTCCTTTCTTTATAAATATAATCTCTCTCCGTGGGGCGTTCCGAAGCATTCGGGACGCCTCACCTCTTTTTTCAGTACGCCTGTTTTTTACGTTCATGAATCCAAAGGAATTTGTATTGTTTTTGATAACTTCATAAAAAAGGACGTACAGCCAAAGCTGTACGTCCTGATAAATTTTTAAATGCTGTCAGCGAAAGCCTGCCGGCCGCCCATCACTTACTTATGTGATACGTGCCAGATTTCGTCCGCATACTCAAGAATTGCTCTGTCGGAAGAGAACTTGCCGGCGTTGGCAACATTGAGCAGGCACTTCTTGCCGAACGCCTTGCGGTCAGCGTAGTCAGCGTTTGCGCGAATCTTGGTTTCGATGTAATCAGGCAGGTCGAGAATCAGGAAGTAGTGATCGGGATCGTGCCAGTGAGTGCCCTTGGTGAGCGCGTGGTGAAGCTCGCGGAAGCTGCCCTCGCCCGTAGCGCCGTCGTCGTCGAAGGTGCCGTCAATCAGGGTGTCGATTACTCTCTTCAGCTCGGGATTTGCGTCGAGCAGGCCCTGCGGATTGTAGCCTTCCTTCTTCACTCTCTCGATGTCCTCAACTCTCGCACCGAAGATATACTCGTTTTCAACGCCTGCGCACTCGGCGATTTCAATGTTTGCGCCGTCCCAGGTGCCCAGAGTAACCGCACCGTTGAGCATGAACTTCATGTTGCCGGTACCGGAAGCCTCAAGGCCCGCGGTAGAGGTCTGCTCGGAAATATCAGCCGCAACAACAATCTTTTCCGCATAGGAAACATTGTAGTTGGAGATAAAGTAAACCTGGAGCAAATCCTTGGTGTCGGGATCGTTGTTTACGAGGTTCGCAATTTCGTTGATGTATTTGATGATAGCTTTTGCTCTCGCGTAACCGGGAGCCGCCTTTGCGCCGAAGATGAAGGTGGTGGGCGTCCAGTTGGGCAGCTTGCCTTCCTTAATACGGAAGTAAATCGCCATGATGGAGAAGGCGTTAATCAGCTGTCTCTTGTACTCGTGCAGGCGCTTAACCTGTACGTCAAAGATGGTGTCGGGATTTACATCAAAGCCGTCCATCTTCTTGATGTACTCGGCGAGCTGAACCTTCTTCTTCGCTTTAATCTTATTGAACTTGTTGATGGTTCTCGCGTCGCAGCAGTCGTTGAGCACGCTGAGCTTGCTGAGGTCAATCAGCCACTCGTCGGA
>CADBSZ010000061.1 GCA_902797525.1 uncultured Ruminococcus sp.
GCGACAAATTGACAGGCGCGAGGAAATTCCCCTGTTAGGGGAAATGTCGCGAAGCGACAAAAGGGTTGCCGTTTTCGCAGAAAATGTCACTACGGCTCAACACGTGTTAAGCCACGCCGTTAGTCCGACGTTTTGCAAAGCCGACTGTTCCAAAGGCGTCATGCCAGCCGAGGCACTCGGCCGGGTACCCGACCTAGAAGGAGGAGCTTCCGCCGCCGCCGCAGCCGCCACCGCCGCCGCAGCCGCCACCGCCGCCGCAGCCGCCGCCACCGCCGCAGCCGCCACCTCCGCAGCCGCCGCCACCGCCGCTTGACACATGAATCCGCTCGGTGCGCGACAGCTCGGCGTTGATATTGCTGACAACATTTAAGCCGCCGGTTACGGTTGCGCGCACATGCTGGCGGCGCAGGGGGTTAAACTTCTTCGAAAACGCCAGGCTCAGCGCCAAAATGACGCCTGCCATCATGGCAATCACCGCATAGCTGGTGTACTTCATCGGCTCGGCGATTTTTTCGCCGTTCGTTACCTGATACACCTGCTCAAAGGCGGTTTGGGCGCAGGAGTAGTAATCGCGGCTCGTCGCATAATGACTGACGTTGTCCGTAATCGAGCGCGCATAGGAGTCGGTGACATACTGATAAATCGTGCCGTAGGACTGAATGGTGAGCTTGCGCACGTTCATATTCACCGCAAAAATGCACGCGCTGTCAAAGTTAAACAGCTCCTTGCGCTTGAGCCGCGCCTGGTCAATTTCGTCACGGGTGCTTTCTTCTGTCGTCCAAAAAATCGCGTGGCCGTATTGCGTTACGGGCTTCATATCCTCAATCAGTGCCGTTTTTTCCTGTGAGGAGAGCAATTGCAGGTCGTCAAGGATTAACACCTGATAGCCTGTTTCGGGGTTGGTGTAGCCTGCGTTTCGCTGCGTGAGCACCGCGCCTGCCTGAAAGAGCGAGAGGGCGGACAGTAAAACAATCGCCGCAAGCAGAAGCGAGGCGGTTTTGATTGCTTTAGTTTTCATCATACTGCGCCCCCTTCTTGTTAAACTGCGGCAGAGGGCGCTTTGCCACCTGCGTTTGAAAGTGAATGTGAAAAATCGCCAGGCCAAACAGCTCCGTCGCTGCCAAAATGCACATGCCGTAGGTAATCCACCGCGCCGGCAGGTCGGCAAAGGCAATCAACACACCGATGGCCAGCGTGACATACATCACGATTTTCAACCACACCACGCGGCCGACAAAGCGCTTGCCTTCCTCAGCGACGCGCTGGCGCAGAGGGGAGATGTTTGCAAGCCTCAGCTTTCTGACCGACCAAGTGTCGCTGATTTGGTTGCCGTGGCAAAACAGCATGAAAAAGCAGCTCGCAAAAAACGGCAGCACTACAATCAACGCGCGTTTACGGCCATAGGAGCCGTCCGTCACGATGAAAATAAACGTTAACAAACATATAATTACAAAGACCGTAAAGCCGCCGCTGCCGAAGAATTTTGACTTTTTTGCCGGATTTGGCGCAACGGTGCGGTTAAAGGAATTTTGCAGATAATACATGCCGGCGTTCATCAAAATCAAACAGAACCCAAGGGTGCTGTTTGCCTTAATCGAGGGCATTACGCCCATCAAAAGCAGCAGCAGCGCATAAACCGCCGCCGAAATGCCGAGGGCGGCAACCAAAATCCGCAGAGGGCTGAGCGGAAAATCCGCCGAAACCTTGCCTGTCTGACCGTTGACGGCGGCATAGGTGATGTCCCCGCCGTCGCGGCGGCTCATAAACCAAACGGGATTGAGCGTGCGGCTGACGGACTGAATCTGTGAGGGAACGCTTGAAGCGCCCGAATCAAGCGAGAGCTTGTATTTGTTGATGTAATCGCTCACGGCGGCGTTTCTTTCAAGCATGCCGACAGCGTTTTCGCGGATTTCATCTGCAATCGCCTCGTCGTATTCGTGCGGATTGACGTTGCCTGTTTCGGCATAAAAGCCGCTTAAATAGCCCGGGGCAAAGGGCTGCTGACCGGTGCTGTCAAAGGGCGCCAGCGTCTCGCTGAGGTCGTCGTCAAAGTTCAGCGACGCGTCGTGCGAAAAGCCGTCGAGCGTGCCGTCTGAGCTGCCGTAGAGGTTGTAGTGCCTGATGATGTAGGTGTTTCCGCTTTCGTGCTCGCGCGGCGCGGTTGCCTTGATGACAAAATTGCCCGAAACGCTCGCGCGGTAGCTCCAATAGGGCATATACACGCCGCGAAAGCCCTCGATAAGCTGTGGGTCGCGGTATTTTTTGGACACAAACGGATTGTGCGCCGCCGCCTTGCGATAGGCTTCCTTGCACTGCTCCTTGGTGATTTGGAACGGAATGATGTGCTCGGGCTTCCACTCCTGACGGATTTTGTCGAATATCAGCGAAGCACCGCCGCAGTACTGGCAAAAGCCCACCGCGTCGTTTTTGTCGGTGGTGATGATTTCGGCGCCGCAGGACGGACAGGTGTAAACATAGCTGTCAAAGCAGGACGCCTTTGCGTCGTCGCGCGCGCTGTCATCGGTCAAAGCCTGCGCGTCAAAGCGATTTTGGCAGTGGTCGCACACCATCTTTTGCTCAGCGATGTCAAACCGAAGCCCTGCGCCGCAGGAAGGACAACTGATCATGATATTACCACCTAAATTTTACTGGTTTTATCATATCAAACTCCTGCCGCTTTGTCCAGTATTTTTGTATTTCGCATGGACAGCAAAGGCGAAAAATGGTACAATAAAGCAAAGACAAACGCTGCAAAAGGGAGTGATTTGATGAACCGACAAAATCTGATTCGCCGCCGCATATTCTTTTACGGCATAGTGCAGGGCGTGGGGTTTCGCTGGGTGGCGCATAACGCGGCGCTTGCGGCAAACGCCACCGGCTGGGTTCACAA
>CADBSZ010000062.1 GCA_902797525.1 uncultured Ruminococcus sp.
GTAAAGTAAGTAGGTGAAAAGAATGAAAGAAAATATCCATCCTAAGTATGAGCAGACAACAATTACTTGTGCTTGCGGTAATGTGATTGAAACAGGTTCCACCAGAAAGGATATCCGTGTTGAAATCTGTTCCAAGTGTCATCCTTTCTACACAGGAAAGCAGAAACTCGTTGACACCGGCGGACGCGTTGACAGATTTAAAAAGCGTTTCAACATTACAAAATAATTTTTGCGAACACATAAGGCAGCACAGTGTGCTGCCTTCTTATTTTGTATTTTCCATTATTTATTATCTTTTGATGAGGTTGCTATGCCAAATGATTACAAAACTCCGACAATTGAAGCAAACGGCGAATTTGTTGAAAAGCGCTCGCGCTTTATCGGCTATTGCAAGCCGGTAAAAACCGAACAGGAGGCCACTGCCTTTATCAATGATATCCGCTCGCGCCACTGGGACGCGCGCCATAACGTATATGCTTATTCGCTGCGCGAGGGAAATATCAAACGCTACAGCGACGACGGCGAGCCCTCCGGCACGGCTGGCATACCTGTTTTGGACGTTATTGTAAAAAATGAGGTAACTGACGTTTGCGTTGTTGTCACACGCTATTTCGGCGGCATTTTGCTGGGAACCGGCGGTTTGGTACGCGCTTATTCGCAGGGAGCAAAGGTTGCTCTTGAAGCCGGAAAGGTTGCGCTGATGGAATACTGTGCCGTTTGTTCGGTTCACTGCTCCTATAATCAGTATGGCAAGGTTTCGTCTGTCATTATGGAAAACGCAGCCGGACTTGACGACACCGTTTATGAAGCGGATGTTATTCTAAAATTTCACATTAAGCCCGAATTTTTGCCGCAGCTTGCCAAAAAGCTTGCCGACGCGACAGCCGGAGAAGTGAAAATAGAAACAGAAACAGAGAATTATTATCCTTCTTCCAAAAATTTTTAATGGTTTTTAGAGGATTCAGCGAAAAAAATCGTAATATACTAATTAGAGAAATCAATTCGAGTAAATTTGCACGGAGGTTTTATGGCATTTCCCGAAGGATTTATTCAAGAATTAAAAACGCGCAACGACATCACCGAGGTTGTGTCGCCCTATGTCAACTTAAAGCGGCGCGGCAGAAACATGGTCGGATTGTGTCCGTTTCACGGCGAAAAAACGCCGTCGTTCAATATTTACACCGAAAACGGTTCATTTTACTGTTTTGGCTGCGGCGTAGGCGGAGACGTTATTTCCTTTATCATGAAAATCGAAAACCTCGATTATGTGGACGCCGTCAAGTTCTTAGCCCAGCGCGCCGGCATGGACATGCCCGAGGATTCCTACGACGATTCGATGTCAAAGCTGCGTAAGCGCATTTTTGAGGCGAACCGAGAATCCGCGCGCTATTATTATCAAACGCTCTATCAGCCAATCGGCAGGGAAGGGCTAGACTATCTGCACGGCAGAATGCTTAGCGACCGCACCATCCGACACTTCGGCCTGGGCTTTGCAGACGATGACTGGAGCTCACTGACAACCTATCTGAAATCAAAGGGCTTTTCCGAGCGCGAGCTGGTTGCCGCCAACCTTGCTGTGCCGCGGCGCAGCGGAAACGGCGTTTTCGACCGATTCACCAACCGCGTCATGTTTCCGATTATTGATTTGCGCGGAAATGTGATTGCGTTCGGCGGCAGAATAATGACCGACCAAAAGCCGAAATATCTCAACACCTCCGACACACCGGTTTTTAAAAAGAGTGAAAATCTTTTTTCACTTAACAACGCCAAAAACGCCGGCAGCCGCACACTGATGCTCTGCGAAGGGTATATGGACGTCATCGCCGTCAATCAGGCAGGCTTTCAAAACGCCGTCGCCACCCTCGGCACCGCCCTCACCACCGAGCAGGCAATGCTGATAAAGCGTTATGCCGACGAGGTGATTATTTGTTATGACGCCGACGAAGCGGGGCAGAAGGCTACCGCGCGCGCTATTCCCATTTTGCGCAAGGCAGGACTTTTGGTGCGCGTGCTAACCATTCCAAACGGAAAGGATCCCGATGAATTCATCAAATCCAAGGGCGCCGATGGTCCTGCGGCGTTTAAAGCAGTAATTGAAAAAAGCGGCAACGACATTGACTATCAGCTTCAAAAGCTGCGCGCCGATTATGATTTTGAAACCTCCGACGGCAAGGTCGGCTATCTGCAAGCGGCGGCAAGACTGATTGCGTCGCTGTCAAGCCCTATTGAACAGGATGTTTACGCCTCAAAGCTGTGCAAGGAGTTTCAGGTTGACAAAAATGCCTTCACAGAGCAACTCAAACGTATTAATCGTCAGCGCAGCCGTGAGAATTACCGCAGAGAACAGCAAAAAATTCGCGCGGATTTAAGCGGCAGGGGAGACAAAACCGATCCTGACAAGGCGAAGGTGCCGCGCAGTACCTCCGCTGAGGAAGCACTGGTTGCCTATCTTGTGCGCAATCCCGATTCAGCGAAATATATCGAAACAAAGCTCACGCCCGAGCAGTTCCAAAACGCGCTCATGCGGCGCTTTTACTGCTATTTTTTCGGCAGAATCAGCAGCGGCCTCGACCCGGTGAATAATCTTACCGCTGATTTTTCCGAAGCGGAGCGCGGCAAATTTTATCAAATCTACAGCAAACACGCAAGCGTCGCCGCAACCCGGCAGTCGCTTGATGAATTTATCAGCGTTATCCTTGAGGAAAGCGCCAAGCTAAAGCCAAACGACGTGCAGGGCATGTCAGGCGAGCAACTCAACGATTACCTGAAAAAACTAAGGGAAGCTAAGAAACGAAAGGGAGAATAACCACCATGGCACAACAGGAAAAAAAGTCAATTGCAAAAGAACTGATTGAACTCGGCAAACAAAAAGGCCAGCTTACCAACCAAGACATTCTAGACGCAATCGGCGAGCAGGATTTTGACCCCGAAAAGCTTGAAAAGCTTTATGATTTAATTGAGGCGCAGGGCATTGAAATCGTTGAAACCTTCGACGATCTCAAAATTGATGATCTTGACATTTCCATTGACGAAAACAAGACAGAAGATTCCCACGCGACGACCGGCGAACAAAGCGTTACCATCGACGATCCCGTTAAGGTTTATCTGAAAGAAATCGGCAGAGTTCCGCTGCTGTCAAGTGAAGAAGAAGTTGATCTTGCTATCCGCATTTCCAACGGTGACGTTGCCGCCAAGCAGCGCCTTTCCGAAGCCAATCTCCGTCTTGTTGTCAGCATTGCAAAGCGTTATCTCGGCAGAGGAATGCAGTTTCTCGATTTGATTCAGGAGGGCAACCTTGGCTTGATTAAGGCAGTTGAAAAATTCGATTACACCAAGGGCTTCAAATTCTCCACCTATGCAACATGGTGGATTCGTCAGGCGATTACCCGAGCGATTGCCGACCAGGCGCGCACCATCCGCATTCCGGTTCACATGGTTGAAACCATTAACAAGGTAAAAAAGGTGCAGAGTCAGCTGCTTCACCAAAACGGCCATGAGCCTTCTCCCGATGAAATTGCTGAGGAGCTTGATATGCAGGTAGACAAGGTGCGTGAGATTATGCGCGTTGCGCAAGAGCCTGTCTCTCTCGAAACGCCTATCGGCGAGGAGGAGGACAGCCATCTCGGCGACTTCATTCCCGATAACGACGCCCCGGCGCCTGCCGACGCGGCTTCCCACACCATGCTTCGCGAGCAGCTTGATGAGGTGCTCCAAACGCTGACTCCCAGAGAAGCAAAGGTACTTCGTCTGCGCTTTGGTCTTGAGGACGGCAGAAGCCGCACCCTGGAAGAAGTAGGCAAGGAGTTCAACGTCACCCGCGAGCGTATCCGTCAGATTGAGGCAAAGGCGCTTCGAAAGCTTCGCCATCCGCAGAGAAGCAAAAAGCTCAAGGATTATCTTGACAACTGACGATGATTAGCTTTGAAGAATGTGCTTCCATGCTCGACGAAATCGCCGACGCTATGCCGTATGAGCTCTACCGCGAGCTAAACGGCGGCATTTCCATCGTGCCTGAGGTGCGCTATCATCCGGTGGCGCGCAATAACGACTTATACATTCTGGCGATTTATCAACGTGATTTAATCGGCAATTCGATTATCTTTTATTACGGCTCCATCGCACGCGTCTACGGCAATTTGCCGCGTGAGGAGTTCTATCAAAAAATGGAACATATCCTGCATCACGAGGTGCGCCACCACAATGAGTACTTAGCAGGCACTGATGATTTGGGACTATGGGACGATGAACAAATCCTAAAATATCTGAAAAAAGCTCACGGTGAACAGCCGTGAGCTTTTCGTCATTCTGCACAAACAACTTGAACAAAATTCTACTATCCAACGATGACGATAATCAACTATTGTTCTAATTTAGAATTAAATTCCCTTTGTAAATATGATAAAATGATAGAATAAACAAGGTATGTTTATAAAGTATTAAACACTAAAACGGGGGGCAATGCTTTGCGTTTTAAAAAAATCATAACAGGAGTATTGGCAATCATCATGATGACAGGAACATTCGGAGAATCCGCCTTTGCTGCGGACAACAAAACAACCGACTATCAGGCATATGCCAAGGCGCTTGATAAATTCGCCTATTCCGGCAACGACTTGGGTGCAGTCTACACCGCAGGCTCAACCACCTTTAAGGTTTGGTCGCCCAATGCGGAAGCCATCACGCTGAATTTATATGAAAGCGGCGTAAAAACCGAAGGGGAAAAGGCGCTGAAAAAGGTCAAGATGACTCTTGATAAGAAAACCGGCGTATGGGCTGCCACCGTTTCCGGCAATTTAGCAGGCAAATTTTACGATTACACCGTCACGCACACCAAAAACAATATCCAAATCACCGCGGATATTTACGCGCGTGCCTGCGGCGTTAACGGTAAGCGCAGCATGGTTGTCGATCTTGCCGCCACTAATCCCGAAAACTGGGAAAATGACAAGCACGTTCTTGTTTCTCAGCAAACAAACGCCACCGTCTGGGAAATCTCTGTCGCGGACTTTTCCTCGTCAGAATCCAGCGGCGTCAGCGAGGAGCACCGCGGAAAATTCCTCGCCTTCACCGAAGAAGGCACCACCGTTGACGGCGTTCAGGGCGGTACGCCGACCTGCATTGATTACCTCAAAAAACTAGGCGTTAAATACGTTCAGATTATGCCCATGTATGACTTCGGCTCTGTAGATGAGAGCAAGGATATTATGGAGCAGTTTAACTGGGGTTATGATCCTGTGAACTACAACGTTCCCGAAGGCTCTTTTTCCACCAATCCTGCCGACGGCGCGGTGCGCATCAAAGAATGCAAGCAAATGATTCAGGCGCTTCACAATGCCGGCATCGGCGTGGTTATGGACGTCGTATACAATCACACCTATTCCACCGATTCGTGGTTCCAATACACTGTGCCGAACTACTATTACCGCATGAATCCTGATGGCACCTTCTCCAACGGCTCCGGCTGCACTAACGACACCGCGTCCGAGCACGCCATGTTCCGAAAATACATGATCGATTCCGTCACCTATTGGGCGAAGGAATATCATATTGACGGCTTCCGTTTTGACTTGATGG
The DNA here is from genome assembly GCA_902797525.1 of uncultured Ruminococcus sp. GTDB lineage: Bacteria > Bacillota > Clostridia > Oscillospirales > Acutalibacteraceae > Ruminococcoides. The sequence continues at coordinate 5,575 of CADBSZ010000062.1, forward strand.
GACTGCACGACGTCACCACCATGAACGAAATCCGCAAGGCGCTTGATAACCTTTATGAGGACGGCAGCGGACAAAAAATCCTGATGTACGGCGAGGCATGGAATATGCCTACCAAAGCCGACGAAGGCACCGTTATGGCAAATCAGGACAATCTTTCAAAAATGAGCGACCGTATCGGCGCTTTTGACGACACGATTCGCGACGCCATTAAGGGCAGCACCGCGGGCAAGGACGGCGGCTTTGTGCAGGAGGGCAGCAAGCGCTCCGGCATTAAAACCGGCTTTTTGGGACAGTCCTCGCTCGGTTGGGCAAATGTTCCCACCCAGTGCGTCACCTACGCGTCCTGCCATGACAATCTCTGCTTATATGACAAGCTCGTCGATTCCGTTCTCGGCACCGACGAATACCGCAAGCGCCACGATAACCTTGTTGCGATGAACAAGCTTTCCGCGGCCATTGTCATGACCTCTCAGGGTATTCCGTTCTTCCTTGGCGGCGAGGAGTTTGCGCGCAGCAAGGACGGCGACGAAAACTCCTTCTCCTCCAGCCGTGAGGAAAATATGCTCGACTGGCACAACCTCCAAAGCTACAGCGATTTGGTCGAATACTATCGCGGCTTAATGAAAATTCGCGATTCCTTCGCCGCGTTTATGGACTGCACCGCCATGACCGCCAATAACATTTCTTCGGTAGACGGCGTTCCCAAGGGCGTTTCGGCGTTCATTATTTCCAACACCGAGCAGGGCAAGTGGAACAAGGTGCTCACCGTATTCAACGGCACAGACGACGAACAGAACATTTCAGTTGAGGGCGAGTGGATTCAAATTGCCGATGAAAACGTCGCCGGCTTGAACAACCTCGGCACCTGCTCCGGCAGTGTGAACGTCAAACCGCACTCCGCCGCGATTCTTGTTGATAAAGAAGGCTACGAAAGTGCCGGTATTTCAGACTATGAGGGCGCGCTGCTGATTAACTACTACGACGAAAGCACGAACGAAAAAATCAACACGCAGGTTGTCACCGATTCGCTCGGCAGCGTGTTTGACATCAATCAAATCGCCTCCAAACATAACTATGACGTCAAATCCGTCAAGGGCTCAAAGAACGGCGAATTTACGGAAAAGGTTCAAAAAATTGACGTCACTGTTCAGCCGTATACCGGCAAGATGGCGAATATCACCATCAAATTTGTCGATGACATTAACGGACTGGAGCTGGCGGATTCCTACATCATTCGCAACCGCGAAGGGCAAAGATACCGCACGCCCGAGCTTCCCGAAATTGAAAACTATTCGCTGGTGCTCGATGCGCTTCCCGACAACGGCGCAGGCGTTGTGCCCGATCATGACGTTGTGGTTGAATATAAATACACCCGATTAACCGATGACGCCGACAAAACCGTCTGCAAGGTCAACGCTGTCTATATGGACGATGAGGGCAAGGTGATTGAAACCAAAACCCTGAGCGGCAGCGAGGGAGAAGCCTACAACATTCAGCAGAATGAATATGAGGAGCGCACGCTCATCGACGTTCCCGAACAGATTTCAGGCGCGTTTAAACCGGGCGAGATCAATGTCATTCTCAATTATCTCAATCAGCCCGACCCGATGAAGCAGGCGATGGTAGTCGTCTTTATCGGCGCAGGCGTCATTCTCGCGCTGTGCGCTGCAAGCGTCATTCATTCCAATTACAAGCGCAAAAAGGTATTGCGCGAAAAAATGGACATTGAATAATTCGTCAACAATTCCGCGCTGCGGAGTTCAAAAAATATAAATCATTCAATTCAAATGCAAGGAGGATTACAATGAAAACATCTATGAAAATTGTTTCTTCTGTACTTGCGGTATGTATGCTCGCTTCATCAAGCGTGATTGCAGGCTTTGCGGCTGAGTCCGGCGAGGGCACAGGCGCTACTGTCGACAGAAATGTCGCACCCTGCGAAGCGATTGATGCCGAATACGCATACGACGGCAACGACCTCGGCGCGACCTACTCTCCCGAGCAGACCGTGTTTAAGGTTTGGTCACCGACCGCTACAGAGGTAACGCTCAACCGCTATGCCACCGGCTCTGACGGTGAGAAAAACGCCGCTAATCTCGGCTCCACCGCCATGGAAAAGCTGATGGACGGCGACAAGTGGACCGGTGTTTGGACGACCACCGTAACCGGTGACATTGTCAACACCTATTACACCTACACCATCACCTCCGCTCATCCGATGAGCGGCGAAATCCAGACCGCGGAAACCCAGGACGTTTACTCTGTTGCCACCGGCGTCAACGGCAAACGTTCCATGGTTTGCGACCTCAGCAAAACCAACCCCGAGGGCTGGGAAGGCGACGCGCACGTTCTGCTTGACGAGCAGTCCGATTCCACTGTTTGGGAGGTTCACATCAAAGACCTTTCCTGGGACGCAAGCTCCGGCGTCAGCGATGCGAACCGCGGCAAGTATCTTGCCTTTACCGAAACCGGCACAACGCTGAACAACGAGGGCAAATATCCCACGATGGTGGATTATCTCAAGGATTTGGGCGTAACCACCGTACAGATTAACCCCTTCTATGATTTTGGTTCTGTTGACGAAGCAGGCTCGGCCGATCAGTTTAACTGGGGTTACGATCCGCAGAACTACAACGTTCCCGAGGGTTCTTATTCCTCAAACCCCTACGACGGCAACGTTAGAATTAAGGAATGTAAGCAAATGATTCAGGCGCTGCATAATGCAGGCATTTCGGTTGTTATGGACGTTGTTTACAACCACACCTATTCCAACCACAAGGATTATTCTCCGTTCCAGGGCACGGTTCCCGATTATTATTTCAGAAAATACTATGATGCCTCTCAGGACGAGGACATCTGGTCCAACGGCTCCGGCTGCGGCAATGACGTTGCAACCGAACGCGCAATGGTTCACAACTATATTGTCCAGTCCTGCAAATACTGGGTTGATGAATATCACGTTGACGGCTTCCGTTTTGACCTGATGGGCTTGATGGACTGCTCGGTTATGAACGACATCCGCACCGCGATTGATCAGGTTGATCCCCGTCTTACCATTTGGGGTGAGGGCTGGAGTCTGACCACTCATAACGCCGCCACCGACTACAAGGGCGGCAGAACCTATCTCGCTACTCAGAAAAACGCCGCGAAGCTCGACACAAGAATCGGCTTCTTTAACGACTCTGTTCGCGACGGCATGAAGGGCTCCGTATTTACCGCCGATGAAACCGGCTTTATCTCCGGCAACCCCGCTCTCAGCGGCGTTCAGTCGGTAAAGGCTGCCGTTTACGGCAACAGCAACACCTCCGCTAAGTCCGGCTGGACTGCAAGAGTTCCCGAGCAGTGCGTTAACTACGCGGCTTGCCACGATAACCACACGCTCTATGACCGTCTTGCCAATTCTCTGACGCATGTCGGCATTAAATCCGGCGACCCTGCCTATGCCGAAAGAAACGAAAAAGCGCTTGAAGCCAACCGTTTTGCGGCAGGTATCATTTATACTGCTCAGGGTGTTCCGTTCATCCTCGCAGGTGAGGAATTTGCGCGCACCAAGCTCGGCAACGAAAACAGCTACAACGCTCCTGCCGACCTCAACAAACTCGACTGGAACAGAACGGTTGAGTACGCTGACTTGGTTGCTTACTATAAGGGCATGATGAACATCAGAAAGAACTTCACACCTTTGACCGCAAAAGACAAAACCTATTCGAGCAGCATTAAATTTGCCAATAAGTTTACCGATCAGAGCACGATCATCACCTATATCATTACCAACGATCAGCCTGATGAGTGGAATAAGATGCTCGTTATCCACAACGGCTCAGCAAGACAGCAGAATGTTACCATCAGCTTTGACACAGCCGTTACCGACACCTTCCAGTGGGTAGTGCTCGCCAAGGGCGACCGCGCAGGCTTGACTCCGATTGAAACCGTCACCGGCAAAAAGCTGACCATTCCCGCAGCCTCTACTTTGGTAGCCGTTGATAAGACCGGCTATGACGCGGCAGGCATTACTGATGAAAACATGGGTATCGTCAATGTTACCTCCGTTGACATGAAGGGTAAAGCTATCTCCGGCGTCAACACCATTCACCTCACCGGCAAGGTAGGCACCACTTACACCACCTTTGAAAATGCCGCTGTTTCCAACGCGTATATCCTCGACCACGTTGACGGCAACGCCGAGGGCGTTTACACCGAGGCTGCACAGACTGTTAAGAACGTTTACCGTGACGCTGCCAAGGTTACCGTAAAGTATGCGCACGAGGACGGCACCGCGCTTGCTCCCGATGTGGTTCTCTATGGTCACGATGGTGAAACCTACACTGCTCCCGAGTGCACCACCATTCCTGAAAAGTACATCTTTAAGGAAATGAACGGCAGCAAAACCGGCACCTTCACGGAAGGCACCGATCAAACCGTCACTTATATTTACAAGGACGCAATGCAAGTCATCGTTCAGTATCAGTACAAGGATGGCACCGAGCTGGCTCCGTCCGCCACACTTTACGGCGAGCCCAATCAGGCGTATGTTGCTCCCGAATCCACCGAGATTCCCGAAATTTATATGCTTGACACCGTTAACGGTGATGCCGAGGGTACCTTCGGTACAGAGCCCAAAACCGTAACATTTATTTACACCGACTACGTTTCTCTGCCGCTTCAGCTTTACGGCGATATTGACGGCGACGGAAATATCGGCATAAACGACGTAACCGCCTTCCAGCGCATTCTTGCTGAGTTTGAGGAAGTGAACAACGAACGTCTTGCTCAGCTTGACTTCACCTGCGACGGCAAGACCAACATCAACGATGTCACCATGCTGCAAAGACACCTTGCAGGAATGGTAATGTCCCAGGGTGTGGTTACCGTTAATTTCTATGCAACTGCCGAGGACGGCACCGTTTCCAACCTGATTGATCCCGTTACCTTTAAGGACAGAATAGGCGATGATCTGGTTGCTCCTGCTGTTTCCGTATTTAATTACACGCTCGACACCACCAGGCTTCCTGACATCGAGGGCAAGAAGGTTTCCTACGGCAAACCCGTTGTTGTCAATTATTACTACGTACCCGCTCAGGAGGCTGAGGTTGTTCTGCATGTCAAGCACAGTGATCCCAACACCATGTGGGGCGCGAATAACAGCGACACCAAGCTGTGGATTTGGAACTCCGAAAACTATGCAGGCGGTTCATGGCCGGGCGTTGCACCGACGCTGAATGAAACCACCGGTTGGTATGATTACAGCTTCGAGTATAATTTTGCCAAGGAAAAGACCGTTTACTTCAACCTGATTGTTTCCAACGCAGGCAATCCGCAGACCTCTGACCTGACAAACTTCACCAACAGAGAGCTTTGGGTTGTTGTCAACGATGACGCGATTGAAAACAAGACTGACTTCCTAACCGTTTATACGGCGAATCCGGATCTTGTTCCCGAACCCGAACTGTATCTTGCGAATTATGTAGTTAAATAATTCCGACGAATAAGGCGGCGCAGATTTGTTTCTGCGCCGCCGGTTATTTGGCATAAGAAAACGGCTGCGATTTTTCACAGCCGTTTTGTCATGATTCGTAATAATTATTCAATAACCTTAATCCAGCCCTCGGGCGCTTCCAGTCTGCCCATTTGAATACCGGTCAGGGTTTCATACAGCTTTTTGGTAATCGGGCCCATTTCCTCCATGCCGCTGGGGAAGCAGATTTCCTTGCCGTGGTCAACAATTTTGCCGACAGGGGAGATAACCGCCGCGGTGCCGCAAAGACCGCATTCCGCAAAGTCCTTCACCTCGTCAAAGTAAACCTCGCGCTGTTCAACCTCCAAGCCGAGATAATGCTCCGCAACATACATCAGCGAACGGCGGGTGATAGAGGGGAGAATGCTGTCGGATTTCGGAGTTACAACCTTGCCGTCCTTGGTAATAAACAGGAAGTTTGCGCCGCCGGTTTCCTCAACCTTGGTGCGTGTTGCCGCGTCAAGATACATATTTTCGTCAAAGCCTTCCTCGTGGGCGGTAACAATGGCATGCAAGCTCATTGCGTAGTTCAAGCCGGCCTTAATGTGACCGGTGCCGTGAGGAGCCGCTCTGTCAAAATCGGAAACCTTAATGGTAATCGGTTTTGCGCCGCCCTTAAAGTAGGGACCGACAGGAGTCGCAAATACACGGAACTGATATTCCTCGGCAGGCTTTACGCCAATAACAGAGCTGGAGCCGAAAATAAACGGACGAAGATACAGCGTCGCGCCGGTGCCGTAGGGAGGAACATAATCGGCGTTTGCTTTAACAACCTTTTCAACTGCGTCCAAAAATCTCTCCTGCGGAAAAGCAGGGATTTCCAAACGCTTTGCGCTGTCCTCCAAACGCTGTGCGTTCAAATCAGGGCGGAAAATAACGATTTTGCCGTCAACGGTGGTGTATGCCTTCAAACCCTCAAAAACAGTCTGCGCATACTGCAGCACGCCGGCGCATTCGCTCATGGTAATGGTGGAATCGGTTGTCATCACACCGTCGTCCCACTTGCCGTCCTTATAATTGGACACATAGCGCTCGCCGGTGGGGATATAGCCAAAACCAAGATTTGACCAATCAATGTTTTGTTTTGCCATATAGATTACTTCCCTTCAATATTATTAAATCTACCAAGTTTTATTTTAGCACTTTAATATATTGATATAATTCTAAAATAGAATAATAATAACATTAATGCAATATATAATTTCTATGTAACACCTTTAGGAGTGATAAACATGGCTGAAATTACTAGAATTGCTCTCACCGGCGGTCCCGGAGCAGGAAAAACCACATCATTATCCTTTTTGAAGGAACGTTTGGCGGCATATGGCGTCGAAACCTTTATCGTGAATGAACAGGCAACAGCCCTAAAGCAAGGCGGACAAACACCCAAGAGCATGGGGGATTATGCGTTTCATGCGTTGTTGTTCCAAAATCAGCTTGCTGCCGAACAAAACGCCGAGCGGAAAGCAAAGTCTTGTTCAGCGAAAAAAGCGTTAATTCTCTGTGACAGAGGCCTTCTTGACAGCCGCGCGTATGTCACCGCCGAAACGTTTGCGCAATACAGTGCGCCTCACGGCTTTAATGAGGAAAAAGCGCGCAACCGTTATGATGCCGTGTTTCATCTTGTCACCGCCGCAGACGGTGCCGAAAAATATTATACGCTTGAGAACAACCAATCCCGCTGTGAAACACCCGCGCAGGCGAAAAAAAGAGACGCTGACATCCTATCGCACTGGGTAGGTACAAGCCATCTTCGTGTTATTGACAATTCCACGGGCTTTTCAGGAAAGCTTGACAGACTTCTGCAGGAGGTGCTGGCGGTTCTCGGCATTCCCGAACCGCTTGAGATTGAGCGCAAATTTTTGATAGCGTACCCTGATTTGCAGCGTTTAAATAAGATGCGTCTTTGTCGCAGAATCCCGATAACACAGGCCTACATGAATACACCTGAAGAGGGGCTGTTCCGCATCAGAAAACGCGGAGAAGGGGAGAGCGCGCTTTATATTAAGACCGTTAAGCATAAAATCAGCGACATGAAACGCATTGAAATTGAGAATTATATTTCTAAAAATGAATATAACAATTATCTGAATCGTAAGACTTGCGTTCAGGGTGTTATTTCAAAGGACAGATATTGCCTGGTGTGGAACAGCGAATATTTTGAATTGGATGTTTATCCCTTCTGGGCAGACCGCGCCACGCTTGAAATCGAATTGCTCAGCGAAAACCAATGCTATGAAATCCCCGATTTTCTGCACCTGATTCGCGACGTAACCTTTGAAAAAGAATACCGAAACAAACACCTTGCGGTTAGATACGGAAAGCTGTTCACATAAGGGGATATCTTTGATAAATTTGACAATTTTTTAAAAAACTATTGACATTATGGGCTGATACGGATATAATATAAAGGCTGACTAAATCAGCCATGCGCCAATAGCTCAGCTGGATAGAGCAACTGCCTTCTAAGCAGTAGGTCAGGGGTTCGAGTCCCTTTTGGCGCGCCATTTATGGTGGGATTGGCGTAGCTGGTTAACGCGCCAGTTTGTGGCACTGGAGACCACCGGTTCGAATCCGGTATCCCACCCCACTTGACTCATTAGCTCAGTTGGCAGA
>CADBSZ010000063.1 GCA_902797525.1 uncultured Ruminococcus sp.
AATCCCAAGGGCGTGCTTCGGCACGCCCTTGTTGTTTTATAAAACCGCCGCTGCGCCCAAATTTCTGCTTTGTTTTTGTGCCATCCGGCGGTTTTTTGTTCAATTTTTATAAAAAATACACGAAATATTCGTTTAGAAAATTTCCAATTTGCTTGAAATTCACAGAATTTTTTGGTATGATATAATATAGATACATATAAGATAGGCAAATTGCGTAAAAAACACACTCCCAAACGAAAGGAGCCCGGAGAATGAATTACAGCTTTAACGACGAACGCAGCGAAATCACCCGGTTCTGTGACGGCGACAGTGTGCGCGCGTATCAATTTTTCGGCGCGCATCCCGTGCAGCAGGACGGCAAGCCGGGCGTGCTGTTTCGCGTGTGGGCGCCGAACGCGGAAAACGTTTCGGTTGTGGGCGACTTTAACGACTGGGACAAAAACGCCGCGTTTATGAGCAAGCGCGACGGCGGCGCGTGGGAGCTGTTTTTGGAGGGCGTCACCGAGGGGCAAAGCTATAAATACTGCATTCAAACCCCGTGGTTTGAGCGAATTTTAAAATCCGACCCCTTTGCCTTTTACGCGCAGATGCGCCCCGACAACGCGTCTGTTGTTTATGACATCAACGGCTATGAATGGAACGACGGCGACTGGCTTGACCGCCGCCGTGAAACCGATTCGCTGAAGCAGCCGCTCAATATTTACGAAGTGCATCTCGGCTCATGGAAGCGCAACGAGGACGGCAGCTTTATGAGCTACCGCCGCTTTGCCGACGAGCTGACCGCCTATGTGACAGACATGCACTACACGCACGTGCAGCTCATGCCGATTATGGAATATCCCTACGACGGCAGCTGGGGCTATCAGACCACCGGCTATTTTGCCCCAACCTCGCGCTACGGCGAGCCGAAGGACTTTATGTATTTGGTCGACCGGCTCCATCAGGCAGGCATCGGCGTAATTGTGGACTGGGTGCCCTCCAATTTCCCGAAGGACAGCTTCGGACTGGTAAAATTCGACGGCACTGCGCTGTTTGAAAACGAGGATCCCAAGCTGGGCGAGCGCCCCTCGTGGGACACCTGCCTGTTCAACTTTGCCAAGCCCGAGGTGCTCAGCTTTTTGGTTTCGGCTGCCGTGTTCTGGTTTGATTACTATCATCTTGACGGACTGCGCGTCGGCGCGCTGTCGAGCATGCTCTATCTCGACTACGGCAAGGCCGAGGGCGAGTGGGAGCCAAACAAATTCGGCGGCAAGGAAAATTTGGAGGCGATTGCGTTCGTCAAGCGCCTGAACACCGCCGTGCACATGCACCACCCCAATGTGCTGATGTTTGCCGAGGAAAACACCTCGTGGTCAAAAATCACGCACAAAATCGAAGAGGGCGGCATGGGCTTTGACTACAAGTGGAACCGCGGCTGGATGAACGACATGCTTAACTACATGACGCTCGATCCGCAGTGGCGGCCGTTTAACCACGACAATCTCACCTATAGCTTTTTCTATGCCTTTTCCGAGCATTTTCTGCTGCCGCTGTCTCACGACGAGGTATCAAAGGGCAAGGGCACGCTGCTTTCGCGTATGCCCGGCAACGAGAGCGACAAATTCGCCGATTTAAGGGCGTTTATCACCTATATGTATGCCCATCCGGGCAAAAAACTGCTGTTCATGGGCACCGAATCGGGGCAGATTATCGAATGGGACTACCGCATTCCCGTGTTCTGGAATCTGCTTGAGGAGGAAAAGCACCGCAGGCTGCAAAGCTTTTTCCGCGAGCTCAACCGCTTTTATCTTGAAAACCGTCCGTTCTATGAGCGCGACGCAAGCTGGAAGGGCTTTGACTGGATTCACCACGACGACTACACCAACTCGGTCATCGCCTTCAAGCGCACCGACGAGGATGACAACGAAATCATCGCGGTCTGCAATTTCCGTCCGGTGAAGCACGAAAAATATTTTATCGGCGTGTCCAAAGACGCGGTGTACGCCGAGGTGTTTAACTCCGACCGCGCCGAGTTCGGCGGCTCGGGCGTTGTCAACGGCGGGGAAATCCGTCCCGTTCCGATGAAAATTCACGGCTGCAACCAGGGACTTTCTCTCACCCTGCCGCCCATGGGCGTCATCTATTTGAAATGCGTCAACTAAGCCGACGAACCATATTTTCATTTTATCTCAGCCAACAATATTGGAAACAATTAATCTATAAATAAGAAAACGGAGGTTTTTGCATGCAAATGTTCCCAAAACAGGAAGTTGTTGCGATGCTGCTTGCAGGCGGACAGGGCTCCAGACTGGGCGTGCTTACCAAAAAGCTCGCCAAGCCTGCGGTGCCGTTCGGCGGCAAATACCGCATCATCGACTTTCCTTTGTCAAACTGTGTCAATTCGGGCATTGAGGCTGTGGGAATCCTGACCCAGTATCAGCCGCTGATTCTCAACGAGTATATCGGAAACGGCCAGCCGTGGGATTTGGACGGAATGCACTCGGGCGTCAACTGTCTCAGCCCCTATCAGGCAATTCAGGGCGCCGACTGGTATTCGGGAACCGCAAACGCGATTTATCAGAATATCAACTACATCGAGCGCTATGATCCGGAATATGTAGTCATTCTTTC
>CADBSZ010000064.1 GCA_902797525.1 uncultured Ruminococcus sp.
ACGCCGTTAGTCCGACGTTTTGCAAAACCGATTTATTCAAAGGCGTCCCGGATGCAACGTCACGTTGCTAGACGTTAAATCTGAACAGCACCACGTCGCCGTCCTTCATGACATATTCCTTGCCCTCGCTGCGCACCAAGCCCTTGTCCTTTGCCGCTGACATGCTGCCGCAGGCAATCAGGTCGTCATAGGCGATCACCTCGGCGCGAATGAAGCCGCGCTCAAAGTCAGAGTGGATTTTGCCTGCCGCCTGGGGTGCTTTGGTGCCGTTTTTAATCGTCCACGCGCGCACCTCCTGCTTGCCTGCCGTCAGGTATGAAATCAAGCCGAGCAGCGCGTAGCACTCCTTAATCAGACGGTCAAGGCCGCTTTCCTCCAAGCCCATGTCGGCGAGGAACAGCTCCTTTTCTTCCTTGTCCATCTCCACGATTTCTTCCTCAATCTGCGCGCAGATGGGCAACACGCCCGCGTGCTCCTGTGCGGCGATTTCCTTTACCTTTTGAAAGCCCTCGTTGTTGTCGATGCCGCTTGAAAAATCATCGTCGCTCATGTTGGCGGCGTAGATAACGGGCTTGCTCGTCAGCAGCGCCACCTCGCTCAGCAGCGCGCGCTCCTCCTCGTCGCAGTCAACGCTGCGCGCAGGCTTTCCCTGCTCGAGGGTTTCGAGCACACGGTTATAAAAGTCAAGGTCGCGCTGATACTTTTTGTCGCCCTTGAGCATTTTCTTTGTCTTGTCAATGCGGCGCTCCATCATTTCAACGTCGGAGAGAATCAGCTCCAAATTAATCGTTTCAATGTCGCGCGCAGGGTCAATGCTGCCCTCGACGTGAATGATGTCGTCGTTTTCAAAGCAGCGCACCACGTGCACAATCGCGTCGCACTCGCGGATGTTGGAGAGAAACTTGTTGCCCAGTCCCTCGCCCTTTGAAGCACCCTTTACCAAGCCTGCGATGTCTACGAACTCAATCGTTGCAGGGGTGTATTTGTCGGGGTCGTACATCTCGGCAAGCACGTCAAGGCGCTTGTCGGGCACCGCCACCACGCCGATGTTCGGCTCAATGGTGCAGAACGGATAGTTGGCGCTTTGCGCGCCTGCGTTGGTAATCGCGTTGAACAGCGTGCTCTTGCCGACATTCGGAAGTCCTACGATACCTAATTTCATGTGATAATCTCCTTTATTGTATCATTTATGCAATTATAAAGATTATAACACATCTGTCAATAATTCTCAACCTTATTTGACGAAGAAAAACAGCGTCTTTTCGCAAGATAAAACACTTGCGAATTTTGGCTGAATATAGTATGATGAATACAAACCGAAAAGTATGGGTGATTATATGGAAAAAACAGTAACGCTGAAAATTGAAGAAGAACAGCTTGCCTGCGCCATGGGCAGCGGCAGCCTGGCGGTGCTGGCAACGCCTGCCGTTGTCGCGCTGATGGAAAACGCCGCGGCGGCGCTTGCCGACGAGGTGCTGCAAAACGAAGAGCTGACCACGGTGGGCACGATGATTGCGATTGAGCACACCAGTCCCACGCCGCTCGGCGCTGAGGTTGAGGCAACCGCGGCACTTTTGGAGCAGGACGGCAGAACGTTCCGCTTTGAGGTGAGCGCGCGCGACCAAAAGGGCGAAATCGCACGCGGTACGCACACGCGCGTCAGCGTAAAGGCGGCAAAATTTCAGGAAAAGGCGGACAGAAAATTCGATGAAATATAAGTATATTCTTTTTGATTTGGACGGCACCGTCAGCCGCAGCGCCGAGGGAATCCGCGCGTCGCTGGAATACGCGATTAACGAGCTGCAGGTGCCGAAGCCGAATCTTGACGACTACACGCTTTATATCGGGCCGCCGCTGATTGACACCTTCAAGAACCTGGTCGGCCTCGACGACGAGCGCGCCGAAATCGGCTCGCAGCTCTACCGCAGCTACTACAACAAGCGCGGCAAGTTTTTGAACCGCGCCTATGACGGCATGGAGGAGGTGCTCCGTCAGTTAAAGAACGAGGGCTGCCTGCTTGCGATTTGCACCTCGAAATACGAGCCGTTCGCGCAGGAAATTTTGGAGATGCTCGGCTTGAGCGATTATTTTGACGCAGTGTGCGGCTCCAACCTCGACGGCAGCCGCAAGGATAAGCGCGATTTGGTGCCGTACGCGGTTCGCTCGCTCGGCGGAAGCTTCCCCGGGGACCGGGCGCAAACCGTGCTGATCGGCGACACCTATTTTGACACGCGCGGCGCGGTGGCGTGCGGCGTGGACTTTGTCGCCGCGGAATACGGCTACGGCGCGGCGGACGCGATGAAGCGCGACGGGGCAAAGGTGTTCGCCAAAACGCCGCAGGATATTTTGACGGCTCTGCACGGCGCATAGTTTTCAGCCGTCACGCATACAAATGTATGGGTGATAGCATGTTTGTGTTTGAAATGACGCGGAATCGGCTGAAAAAAATCGTAATTATCGCGGCGGTATCGGCGCTGGTTGCGGCGGCGGTTGTCACTATGGCGGTGTTTCGCGCGATGGATCAGCCGCGCAGCGTTCCCGACAGCGGCATTTCGCTCAGCATATCCAACGGCTGCACTGATTTTTTGGAGCGCATAGGGCTGACCGCACAGGACAGCGGCACGGCAAGGGACATTACCATACCTGCCGAGTTCAACGAAACCTATGAAGCGTATAACGCCCTGCAACAGACAGCAGGCTTTGATTTAACGCCCTACAAGGGGCAAAAGGCGCAGCAGGTGACAATACCCTTAAAAGACGAAAAAACGCGGTACGTGGTCATTTTAACCCGAAAGGGGCGCGTTATCGGCGGCCACCTGACAAACGGAGAATACGGCGGCGACATGACGGCGCTGCCCACAGCGGGACAAAACGATGGAACGACTGGATAAATTCATTTCCTCGCGCGGCGCGCTCAGCCGCAGAGAGGTTCAAAAGTTGATAAAAAGCGGCGCGGTGACGGTGGACGGCGAGGTCTGCCGGCTGACTGAGAGCAAGGTGGACGACGGCTGTTTGGTCAGCGTAAACGGACAGGCCGTCGGCGAAAAGCTGGTTTATATCATGATGAACAAGCCGGCGGGCGTGGTGTCGGCCACCGAGGACAAGCGCGACAAAACCGTGCTTGACATTCTGCCCCAAGCGCTGCGCCGCCCGGGGCTTTTTCCTGCCGGACGGCTCGACAAAGACACCGAGGGGCTTTTGATTATCACCAACGACGGCGGGCTGGCGCACCGCATGCTTTCGCCGAAAAAGCATGTGGAAAAGCAGTATGTCGCGCGCCTTGACGGCGAAATCACGCAGGAGACGATTGAAAGCTTTGAAAAGGGAATCGTTTTTCGCGACGGCACCCGCTGCCTGCCGGCAAAGCTGAAAATCGCCGAAAACGGTGACAAAACCGTAGGAACGGTTACAATTTGCGAGGGAAAATTTCATCAAGTTAAGAAGATGTTTGCCGTATGCGGTCTGAATGTTGTGCACCTTAAACGAATATCCATCGGGAATTTGTATTTGGATGGCAATTTGCCCATAGGAAGTTGTAAAGTTTTGACAAATTTGGAAATTGGGCAGGTTTTTATCGGCAAATTACACTAAAATGAAGGGGCAATTTTTACTCTGTAATTATTTTAAATAAAATACGGCATGAATATTTAGTCAAAATCAGTATAGTAAAAATTTGCGAAAAGTGCTATATTATTATATGTAATTTAATATTACAAAAAACGGAGGTATTTTAATATGGCAAGTTTATCATTAAGAAACGTGTACAAAATCTATGACGGCAACGTTACCGCTGTTAAGGATTTTAACCTCGAGATTGCGGACAAAGAGTTTATCATCTTTGTAGGTCCTTCCGGTTGCGGTAAGTCCACAACCCTGAGAATGATCGCAGGTCTTGAGGATATTTCCAAGGGCGAGCTTTACATCGGCGACACGCTCGTTAACGACGTAGCCCCCAAGGACAGAGATATCGCGATGGTTTTCCAGAACTATGCGCTTTATCCGCACATGACCGTATACGATAACATGGCGTTCGGTCTGAAGCTCAGAAAAACCCCGAAGGATGAAATC
>CADBSZ010000065.1 GCA_902797525.1 uncultured Ruminococcus sp.
CCGTTGAGCTCGAACAGCTCCACAACGCGCGTGGTGTGCCGTCCGCGGCCGAGCTTTTCACTGATTTGTCCCGTTTGCAGCTCAAGCGCCGGAAACAGCATATTGAGCAAGGTGGACTTTCCCACGCCGCTGTTGCCGATGAACGCCATCACCTTGCCCTGTAAAAACGCGAGCAGGCGCTGCGCTTCCTCTTTGTCATCGGGCGAACACTGAAACACCTGCAAACCGGCGTTACGGTAAATCCGCGCCACCTCGTCGCCGTTTTTGATGTCGTTTTTTGACACCACGATAACCGGCTCCATGCGGTTGTTCACCGCTGCGGCGGTCATTTTGTCGATAACGGCAAAATTCGGCTGCGGATTAACGGTAGAGCAAACAACCACCAGCGTGTCGATATTAACCAGCGCCGGACGTTTGAGCTTATTTTTGCGCGGCAGGATTTCCTCAATCGCACAAAAGCCGTCGTCGGGAATGCTGATTATTACCCTGTCTCCTACAATGGGAGAGCTTCCCTTTTTGCGGAAACTCCCCCTTGCCTTACATTCGTATTCGGTTGTGCCGCAGCGGACGTAATAGAATCCGCCGATGGATTTCATTAATAAACCTTGTGCCTGCTTCATATTAATTGCCGTAATCCTGGTTTCCCTGATTATCGGGGTTGTAGTAGATTTCGCTGCTGGTCTCCTCGGGAACATACTCCGTGGTCGGCTCCGCATATTCGGTCGGCGCTTCGGTCGCCGCCTCGGTGGGCGCGATAAATTCGTGCGTCGTCGTGCTGACGGAACCGGTGGTGTAGTCGATAGTGTACTCACGGTAAACCTGACCGTTAAGCTGAATCACAACATGAGAGGTACCGGAGCCGTTAAACTCCAGCGCGCTGGTGGCGCCGTAGGCAGGAATGACGGTTTTGGACTGCGCGCTGTCAACCGCGCCGTCGACGATAACGGTCATTTCAAGAGAATCAGTGACGCCGGAGGGTAAATCGACATTGACAGTGACGGTGCTCTTGTCCTTTGAGCCGGAGCTGACGGTTAAGGTAACCACCAGGCCCTTCTCAATCTTGCCGTGCGGCAAGGGTGAGGAGCTGAGAACCGTATCGCGCGGATCCTTGCTTTCGTCGTCATAAACGACCTCGACGGTTGCGCCGAGCTCGGTGAGGCGGTTCTGCGCTTCGCTGAGGTTCATGCCGATAACGGCGGGGATTTCAAGGGTTCCGGCGCGTTCGCCGTTGGAAACATACAGATAAACAGTGGAGCCGATGGGCGTTTTTGCGCCTGCCGCCGGGAAGGTGCCGATGACGTAATCCTTCGGCGTTTTGGTGTTTTCCACCAAGACAACCTGCGGCACCAGGCTAGCTTCCTTGAGCGCCTGCTCGGCCTCGGCCTGCTTGTAGTTGGAGGTGAAGAACGGAACGTTCACCTCGTCCTCGTTGCTGTTGACGGTGAGGCGGATGACAGAGCCGGACTTGACTTTCATCGAACCTGCAGCAGGCTCCTGCGCTAGCACCACGCCGAGTGATTTGGATTCGTCGTATTTGCTGACGATTTCAAACTGGAAGTTTTCGGGATTGTCCTCCTTAACCTCGACCAGCATTTTGCCGGTGAACTGGGGAACATCCACATCCTTGGACTGGTTGGAGTTGAAGCCGCGCACCAGCGCCAGCACAAAGAACACCAGACACACCGCAACTGCCGCGATAATAACGCCCTTGACGGCGTAAAACGCGCCGCTGTGCTCCTTGATGTTGTCGTCCTCGTCGATGTCCTCAGGCTCGGCAAGGCGTTCGGGCTTTTTCTTTTCTTCCGCGTAGCGCGCAGGCTCGGTTTTTTGCCTTTTGATATTGCCCACATATTTTGTCGGCTGGTTGTCCACAAAGGACGCGCCGTAATTAAACTTGATGGAGGGGTTCAAGCGGAAGCGCTCAATATCGCTGAGCATTTCCGCCGCGGAGGTGTAGCGCTTGGAGGGTTGTTTCTCCATGGCGCGCATGGTGATTTGCTCCAGACCGACAGGAATGGACGGATTGACCTCGCGCGGACGCTTGGGGGTGGACTGAAGCTGCATAAGCGCCACGGTGACGGCGCTTTCGCCCTCAAAGGGGAGCTTGCCGGTGAGCATTTCATACAGCATCACGCCGACAGAGTAGATGTCGGTTTTGCCATCGGTGACGTCGCCTCTCGCCTGCTCAGGCGCGATGTAGTGTACCGAACCGATTGCCTGGTCGGTCATAGTGCGCGTCGCCTTGTCGGAGAAACGCGCAATGCCGAAGTCCGTCACCTTAATGGTGCCGTCCTGCAGCAGCATGATGTTCTGCGGCTTGATGTCGCGGTGAACAATGCCGCTTTCATGCGCGTGCTGCAAGGCGCGCAGCACCTGTGTGGTGAGGTGAAGCACGTCCTTCCACTCAATGATGCCCTGACGGTCAATGTACTCCTTGAGGGTTATGCCGTCGATGTATTCCATGACGATATATTGAATCATGTCGCCGAAGCTCACGTCGTACACCTTGACGATGTTCGGGTGCGAAAGCATGGCGATTGCCTTGGATTCGTTTTTGAATCGGCGAATAAACTCCTCGTTGTTGAGGTATTCGTCCTTTAAGATTTTGATGGCAACCTCGCGGTCGTCGATGGTGTCGGTGCAGCGGTAAACGTTTGCCATGCCGCCCACGCCGATCAGCTCGTGAATTTCATAACGTCCGTCGAGCCGTTTGCCGAGATATTTGTCCATAAAGGTTATGCCCCCTTATTGTCGCGCGGTCAGTAGATGACCGTCGCGGTGATGTTGTCGGTTCCGCCGTCGTCCTTGGCGCAGTCAATCAGCTTGTTTACCAGCGAATCGCCGCGGTTTTCATGGCAGATTTTTACCATTTCGCCTGTGGAGACGTGGTTGGAAAGGCCATCGCTGCAAATCAGCAGCACGTCGCCGTAGATAAAGTTCGCTTCGATGTAGTCAAGGCGCACCGAGGGCTTGATTCCCAGCGCGCGGGTGATGAAGTTTTTGTTGGGGTGGTGCTGCGCTTCCTCGTAGGTCAGCTCGCCGCGGCGCACCATTTCCTGCACCACCGAATGATCCTCGGTGAGCTGTTTGATTTTGCCGCCGCGAATCGCGTAGGTGCGGCTGTCGCCGACGTGAACCACATGCACGGTGGTGTCCTTGACAAACACAAACTCGCAGGTGGTGCCCATGCCTGCCAACTCGGGATCGTGTGAGGCAAGCTCAAAAACCTTCATATTGGCGTTGACCACAATTTCCGCCATCAGCTCGCCGATTTGTTCCTTGGTCATGTCGCTTTTGTACAAATCGGTGATTTTCCGGCTAATGTATTCCACGGCTGTGGCGCTGGCGATGTTACCGCCGTTCGCGCCGCCCATGCCGTCGCATACCACTGCCCAAACGCAGCTTGGAGAAATCACTCCGAAACGGAAGTCGTCCTGGTTTTGTGTTCTGACTAAACCGACGTCGCTTTTGCTGAAAACTTCCATTATATTCCTCCTTTATCCTTTTCTTCTTTGATGTGCTTTCTTCGCAGCTGGCCACAGGAAGCGTCGATGTCGCTGCCCAGCGTCCTTCTGACGGTTGCCGTTACTCCATAACCGGCAAGTATATTTGCAAAAGACTGCTGTCTTTGTACATTGCTTTTTTGATAGCCCGTTCCCTCAACCGCGTTGACGGGAATCAGGTTGACGTGGCAGTTCATGCCGCGCAGTTTGCGCCCCAGTTCGTCGGCGCACGCGTCGCTGTCATTGACGTTGTGAATCAGCGAATACTCAAAGGTGACGCGCCGTCCGGTAGCGTCAAAATAATCCCTGCACGCCTTTAACAGCTGCTCCATGGGATACGCCTTGGCAATCGGCATGGTTTTTGAGCGGATGGCGTCGTTCGGGGCGTGAAGCGACACCGCGAGGTTGATTTGAAGACGGCGCTGCGCCAGCTCATAAATTTTGGGCACAATGCCGCAGGTGGAGAGCGTGATGTGCCGCGCGCCGATGCAAAGTCCCTTTTCGTCGCCGGCAAGCTCGATGAAGCGCACCACGTTGTCAAAGTTGTCGAGCGGCTCGCCCATGCCCATGAGCACAACGTTGGAAATGCGAACGTTTAAATCTCGGCCGGCAGCTTCAATTTGCGCAAGCATTTCCGAAGCGGTCAGACTGCGCGAAAAGCCGCTTTTCCCCGTCGCGCAGAAGGTACAGCCCATTTTGCAGCCCACCTGGGTGGAAATGCACACGGACTCGCCGTGATGGTAGTGCATAACCACCGCCTCCACGCATTCGCCGTCGCGAAAGGAAAAAAGGTACTTCACTGTTTTATCATACCTTGAAACTTGCTTTTTTTCAATAGTTGCAACAGAAATGTAACAACTTGTTTTCAGCTGCGCGCGCATGGCGGCAGGCAGGTTCTTCATTTCGTCAAAATCCGCCGCGCCCTTGCTCAGCCAGTCGTGAATTTGCGCCGCACGGAATTTCGGAAAACCGCAGCCGGTGATATAGCTTTGCAGCTCCGGCAGCGTGAGTGATTTGATGTCGGTCAATTGCGTCATGAACGCACCTCTTTATGTAAAGTAAAGCGGAGAGCGGAATTTGATAAATCGGAACGAAGCAAGCCGACATTCAACTCTCAACTCTTAACTCTGTTTAATGAAAGCTGCGATGTAAAAGCCGTCGGTGCCGGCGGTGTGGGGCATGCAGGTCAGCTCCCAGTCGTTTTCGTCTATCGCGCGCGATACACCGTCGGGCAGGTGCAGCGGCTTGCCGGCGAAGTTCGGGTGTTCGGCTAAAAAGCGGCGCGCGTTTTCGCCGTTTTCGGCAGGATTGAGCGTGCAGGTGGAATACACCAGCGTACCGCCGACAGCGAGATTCTCGGCGCTGTGGCAGAGAATTTGATATTGCAGCGGCGGCAAATCAGCCGGAATCAGGTTCTCCTTAGCGCGGATTTCGGGCTTGCGTGAAAGAATCCCCAGTCCGCTGCATGGCACGTCGCAGAGTATTTTATCCGCGAGCGGCAGCGGCATGCCCGTCGCTGCGTCGCGCTTATTGGTCAAAACGGCGGTGATTCCCAAACGGCGTGCGCCGTCGGCAATCAGCTTCAGCTTGTGGTCAAACATATCGCAGGCGTAAAGCTTGCCGCGGTTTTCCATATACTGCGCGGCGGTAAACGCCTTTCCGCCCGGTGCGGAGCAGACGTCGAGCATGATGTCGCGCGGCTTCGGTGACAGAAAATCCACACACAGCTGCGAGGACAAATCCTGAATATGGAACAAGCCCTTTTTGTAGGCGGAGAGCCGCTCAACGGAGCCTGTGTGCGACAGTGCCAAGGCGTTGGGAAGCATGGCAACATCCTCGCAGACAACGCCCTCCTGCTCCAGTGCAGTCCTGAGCGCCGCTTTGTCGGTTTTCAGGGTATTAACGCGCGCATAAAGGCGCGGTCTGCCGCTGAGCGACAGCAAAAGCTGTTCGGCGTTTAATTCTCCGTAAGAATTAATCCACAACCGCACCAAGTCCTGCGGCACAGCATATTTGATACTGAAATAATAGATTTTATCCTTTTGGTCGGGAAGCCGGTAAGGCTCTTCGGCACGGGTGATACTGCGCAGAATGCCGTTGATGAAACCTGCGGATTTTTGCAGCTTTTGCTTTTTGGCAAGGTTCACGCTTTCGTTCACGGCTGCGCTGTCGGGCACCTTGTCCATGAACAACAGCTGATAAACTCCCATGCGCAGAATCATTTTTGTTTTTCGTTCAATTTTCCTTAAAGGAATTTTAGAATACTGCTTGATGATGTAATCAAGGGTGATTTTTCTCTCAAGCACACCGTAAACGAGGGCGGAAACAAACGCGCTGTCCACGCCGCTGAGCTTTTGCTCACGAATGGCGTGATTGAGCGCGAGGTTGGAATACGCGCCGTCGTTTTCGATTTTCAGCAGTACATGAAACGCAGTGTTGCGCGGATTCGGCATAACGGACTAGTCCCTTCTTCTGGCAATCAACAGCAGACGAAGCAGCTGCATTATCGCAGTCAGCGCCGACGCGACATAGGTCATCGCCGCCGCGGAGAGCACGCTTTTGACGCCCTTGTATTCGTCCTCGCGGAGCAGGTTGGTTTCGCGAATGCATTTGAGCGCACGTCTTGACGCGTCAAACTCCACGGGCAGGGTTGCCACCGTGAACAACACGGACGCGGAAAACAGGATGATGCCTGCATACAGAATCGTCATGCCGACGGAGCTTTGCGTGCGGTAGGCAAACAAAAAGCCGATTGCAATCAAAATCCAGCTGACGCCCGAGCCCAGCCTTGCCGCCGGCAAGATGGCGCTGCGCACCTTGTTGGGAAGATAGTTTTTCGCCTCCTGCACCGCGTGACCTGCCTCGTGCGCCGCAACGCCCACTGCCGCAACGGAGGTGGCGGCAAAAACGGAGTCGGACAGGCGAATCACGTTGGAGCGCGGATCAAAGTGGTCGGTCAAATTGCCTGACACACGCTCAATGCGCACGCCGGTGACGCCGTTTTGGCGCAGTACATATTCCGCCGCCTGGGCGCCGGTCATGCCGCGCGAATTCGGAATTTGAGAATACTTTGAAAATGCCGATTTTACACGCACCTGGCAAATGAGCGACAGGATGACGCAAGGTAAAATAAAGATTAAATAAGTGGTATCAAAATAGAACATAACTGCCTCCGGTTACAGAACTAAATCTCCGGCGCTCAGGTGATGACCGGCAGCAAACGCCTCGGCGGACATTTTTTTCTTGCCCTCCGGCTGCAGCTCACAGATTTCGACGGAGCCTTCGCCGCAGGCAATCACAAGCGGACGGACACTGAGTATTGTTCCCGGTTTGCCGCTGTTATGCGCCAGGCGCGAGGAATGAATTTTTACGCGCTTGCCGCCGATTTCTGCGGTCGCCATCGGCCAGGAGTAAAGGCCGCGGATTTGATTGTGCACCTGCCGGGCAGGCTTTGTAAAATCCACCGGGCATAAGCTTTTGTCGATTTTGGCAGTATGGGTGGCCAGGGATTCGTCCTGTTTTTGAGGTGTGACAGTGCCCTGCTCCAGCGCGTCGAGCGTTTCCAAAATCAGCTCGCCGCCAAGCTCGGAAAGGCGGTCAAACAGCGCGGCGGAGGTTTCGTTTTCGCCGATGGGGGTTTCTTTTGTCAGCAAAATATCGCCCGTGTCCAGTCCGACGTCCATGAGCATGGTCGTAACGCCCGTCACCTTGTCGCCGTTGAGCACCGCCTGCTGAATCGGCGCGGCGCCGCGGTATTTCGGCAGCAGCGAGCCGTGAATGTTCACACAGCCGTATCGGGGCAAGTCGAGCACGGCCTTGGGCAAAATTTGTCCGTATGCCGCCACGACAATCACCTCGGGCGCATAGCTTTTTAACTGTGCGAGCGCCTCGTCGGTTTTCATGGATTTCGGCTGGCAAACGGGAATGCCCAGCGCCTGCGCGCACACCTTGACGTCGGGCGGCGTGAGAATTTGCTTTCTGCCGACGGGCTTGTCGGGCTGCGTGAATACCGCCGCCACCTCGTGACGCGCCGCCAGCTTTTTGAGTGCAGGCACCGCAAAGTCAGGGGTGCCCATATAAACGATTTTCATAGATTTCTCCGAAATTCAACATATTTAGATAGGATAATCGTTAAGCGAACGCCTGACGCTGCGTTTCCGTTACGTCGCGTTGAGCTCTTCAATTTCCTTTGGGGTGAGCATACGCTCGACTCTGTCCTTAAAGACAACGCCGTTGAGGTGGTCGATTTCGTGACAAAACGCGCGAGCGAGCAGCTCGCGGCCCTCGATTTCAAACTCCTCGCCGTGGCGGTCCTGAGCGCGCACCTTGACATAATTCGGGCGCTTGGCGATGCCCCACTCTCCGGGGAAGGACAGGCAGCCCTCAAGTCCTTCCTGCTCGCCGCTGTAGGCGATGATTTGCGGATTTACCAGCTCGATAACGCCCTCGCCGATGTCGATGACTACCACGCGGCGGAGCATGCCCACCTGCGGCGCGGCAAGTCCGACGCCGTTGGCGCGGTGCATGGTTTCCGCCATGTCGTCGAGCAGCGTCCAAATTTTTTGGTCGAATTTTTCAACAGGTCTGCACTTCTTGCTGAGGATCTCGTCGCCGTCCTTCACAATATTTCTGAGTGCCATGATTCATCATCCTTAAACTTTCATATTATCATTCAGCTTCAGCAAACCAACGCGTTCATGTCGGCGTAGGCTGTCACCTTGGCAAACTCGCGGTTGTTGCCGAACGCGACAAGCACCGACGAAAGCAGCTGCCGAAACTGACGGGTATTTCTGCATTTGATTATCAATTTATAACGGAATTTATTGCTGACCTTTACCACCAGCGCAGGCGACGGACCGAGAATGCGGATGGGCAGCTTGGCGTATTGGTTGCGCGCCAAATCGGAAAACATCTGCAAAAACGCGCTGGCCGCACGCAAGGTCAGCGGCTGGTTTTCGCCGACAAAGCCCACCAGACAAATATCCGCGAACGGCGGATAAAGCATGGCGCGCCGCACGCTGATTTCGGCGTTGTAAAACGCGTTGTAATCCTGCCGCGCCGCCATGGAGAGAATCAGGTTGTCAGGAGTGTGGGTTTGAATGACCGCCATGCCCTTGCTCTCTCCCCTGCCGCTTCGTCCGACCACCTGCGTCAGCAGCGAGAATGAGCGCTCATAGCTGCGGTAGTCGTCGGCATACAGCATTTGGTCGGCGTTGAGAACGCCCACCAGCGTCACGTTGGGAAAGTCAAGCCCCTTTGCAACCATTTGCGTGCCGATTAAAATGTCGTAATCGCCGCGCGAAAAGGCGGAAATCATCCGCTCATAGCTCGCCTTGGTGGAGGTGGCGTCGGTGTCCATGCGCAGAATCCGCGCGTCGGGAAAAATCCGGGCAATATCCTCCTCCGCCTTTTGGGTGCCGGTGCCGCCAAGCCGCAGCGCCTTTGCGCGGCAGGTTGGACATTCGTTTTGATAGGGCACCGAGTAACCGCAATAGTGGCACATCAGGCGGTTGTTGCGGCTGTGATAGGTCAGTGAAATGGAACAGTTGGGGCAGGTCACCGGCTCGCCGCACTGCGTGCAGGTCACAAAGGAATTGTGGCCGCGGCGGTTGAGCAGCAAAATAGACTGCCTGCCGTGCTCCAGATTATATTCGATGTTTTGCAGCAACACATCGGAAAAGCCCGACACGTTGCCGTTTTGCGCCTCTTGGTTCATGTCCGCGGTAATGACCTCGGGCAGCACCGCCGCACCGTAGCGCTTGGTGAGCACGTTCAGCGAATAGCGGCCGCTTTGGGCGTAGTAATAGCTTTCAACACTCGGGGTTGCCGAGCTGAGCAGCAAAAGGGCGTTGCTTTGCGCGCATCGGTACATGGCGATTTCACGCGCGTGATAGCGCGGCGCGCTTTCGGACTTGTAGCTGTATTCCTGCTCCTCGTCCATAATCACCAAGCCGACGTTATCAAACGGCGCAAACACTGCGCTGCGCGTACCGATAACGATTTGCGCCAAGCCCTTTTTGACGCGCTTGTATTCGTCCAGCCGCTCACCCAGAGAAAGGGCGCTGTGGAACACGGCGATTTTGTCTCCGAAACGCCGCGCGAACTGCGCCACAAACTGCGGCGTCAGTGAAATTTCGGGCACCATGACAATAATACCCCTGCCGTCGGCGATAACGCGCTCAATCAGCTTTAAGAATACGCTGGTTTTGCCTGAGCCGGTTACGCCGTAGAGCAGGCTGACATGCGCCTTTTCACTGCGGTATTCGCGATAAAGATTGTCGCAGGCGGCTTGCTGTTCTTCGGACAAAACAATCTCGGGAACATCTCCGTCCGACTGCAAATCGCCCGTGCGGAACACTTCCTCGTCAAAGAAATAAATGACGCCCTTTTTGTAGAGCGCGTCAATGACAGAGGCGGAAACGCCGGTGAAATAGCGGATTTCCTTGACGGACGCCGCGCCGGACAGCTCGAGCAGCTCGGCAATTTCACGCTGCTTGGGACTGAGCTTGAGCGACGGCAAATCAACGCCGGGCGAAAGCGCCGCCATTTTCATAACCGCGTCGTTAACCTTGCGGAAGGCCTCGTCGGACTTATACAGCACGCCGCTGCGCACCATTTCATCAAGCACGCGGCTGTCGGCAAGTCCGAAATCGCCGAGGATTTTTTCAAGCTTCACTGAGCCGCGCTTTTTGCGCAGATAATCATAAATCCGCTGCTGCTCCCCGGACAAATCCGGTTCCCCGGCGCCGCCCGGAATGCCGTATACCGTCGTGACCTTGTAGTTGATTCCGGCAGGCAGCATGGTTTTGACCGCGTCGTAAATCGTGCAAAAATAATGCTCCTTCATAAAGCGCGCCGTTCCGAGCATTTGCGCGGACAGCACCGGCTCGGCGTCAAGCACAGACAAAACGGCTTTTAAACCTTCCGCGCTGTCTGTAGGCGCAACCTCCGTCACAATACCCTGACGGCGGCTGTTGCCTCTGCCAAACGGCACAAGCACACGCTTGCCGGGTGCGCAGTCGTCTGCCAAATGAGCGGGGATAAGATAGTCGAACTCCCTGTCAAACGAATAGTTCGCCTTTTCCACCGCTACCTTCGCGACAAAATTAAAGCTCATCCTCGTCGGGCTCTAAAAGATTGATTTCATGATTTTTGATTTCGTCAATCGCGAGCAAAACGGGCTTATCTTCGGTAACGGTGCCCTCCTCCTCAAAGCGCTGGGTGATTTCTCTCGCTCTTTTTGACACGCCGACTACCAGCGCGTATTTGCTCTGTTTGCCCTGAAATAACTCGTCTACGTCTACCTTATGCATGTTGATTCCTCCAAAATTAACTGTTTTTATGTCGATTTACAATGTCAAGCACCTCGCCGACAGCCTGTTCGAGGCGGTCGTTTACGACGCGGTACTGATATTTGTCTTTATATTGCAGCTCTTCCTTTGCCTGTTCCAGGCGTGCGCGAATGACGGATTCCTCCTCGGTGCCTCTGCCGCGCAGGCGGCGCTCCAGCTCCTCAATCGAGGGCGGCAAGATGAAAATACTGAGCACACCGGGGAATTTTTTCATCACTTGCAGACCGCCCTTAACCTCGATTTCGAGGAACACGTTGTAGCCCTGATCAAGTAAATCCTCCACCTGCTGCTTCGGCGTGCCGTACAAGTTGCCGCAGTATTCGGCGTGCTCAATGTAGCCGTCTGCGTCAGCCATTGCAAGAAATTC
>CADBSZ010000066.1 GCA_902797525.1 uncultured Ruminococcus sp.
GGTGGTATATTTGTCCTCGCCGTGGAAGCGGCCGAACTTTTGTCCCGCAGGCGCGCTGTGCAGCGGAATATAGTGGAACACCGCGCCGACGCCGTTTTGCTTGAGGAAGGAAATCAAACGGGTTCTCTCGTCCAAATCCTTCGCCTTCAGATAGAACATGTGCGCGTTGTGCTTACACTCGGCAGGAATCACCGGGCGCTGCACATAGCCTTCCTTTTCAAGCTGCTCAAACGCGTCATAGTATTTCTGCCATGAAGCAAGGCGGTTGCCGTTAATCTTGTCCGCCTCCTGAAGCTGCGCCCAAAGGTAGGCGGCAAGCATGTCGCTGGGCAGATAGGACGAGCCGTGGTTCACCCAGGTGTATTTGTCGATTTGACCGCGCAGGAACACGCTGCGGTTGGTGCCCTTTTCGCGGAGAATTTCCGCTTCCTCAATTTTGGCAGGGTCTTTGATGAGCAGCGCGCCGCCCTCGCCCATGCTGTAGTTTTTGGTTTCGTGGAAGGAGTAGCAGCCATAGTCGCCGATGGCGCCCAGCGCTCTGCCCTTGTATTCGGACATAACGCCCTGCGCCGCGTCCTCAACCACCTTGAGGTTGTGACGCTTTGCAATGTCCATAATCGCGTCCATCTCGCAGGCAACGCCGGCGTAGTGAACGGGAACAATCGCAACGGTTTTGTCGGTGATGGCGTCCTCAATTAAGGTTTCGTCGATGTTCATGGTGTCGGGACGAATGTCGACAAACACCAGCGTCGCGCCGCGCAGTACAAACGCGTCGGCAGTGGAGCAGAAGGTAAACGACGGCAGAATCACCTCGTCGCCCGGCTTGATGTCGAGCAGCAGCGCCGCCATCTCGAGCGAATGGGTGCAGGAGGTGGTGAGCAGCGCCTTGGCAGCCCCGGTTTTTTCCTCAAACCACTGATGACACTTTTTGGTGAACGGGCCGTCGCCGCAAATCTTTTTGTTGCGGATAGCTTCCGCGATGTAATCGGGTTCCGTTCCTAAAAACGGAGGTACGTTAAAATCAATCATGATAATCCTTCCTTTTTGCGTTTCGTAAAATAATCATACACAATTAATTATATTATAACAGGAAAGAAAAGTCAATAATCGTCGAACCGCTGCTGATTTTCTTTCATAGAAAAAACGCGCTTTTTGACACGCATTTTTGTTGACAAAGACAGATTCGCACCTGTCGCCGCACCAAAACGAAAAGGCTGTTGCCAAAGCAACAGCCCTTTATCATCCATATTATTCTTCCGAAGTTTCGGGATCGCCGTTTTGCAGCAGGGTTTCCTCCGCCTCTGCCGCAGCGTCCTCCTGCGCGTCGAGGACGTCGGCTTCTACGCCGCCCTCGAGCACCTCGGGTTCATCCTCTGTTTCCTCTGCCCCGTCCTCGTAAGCCATCTCAAAGCCGCTGAAGAACGAATACGGAATGCCGTAGCCGAGCGCAACCGCCGCAAGGGTGGTAATCAGGCTGAGCTTTCCGCTGAGCTTATCCGCCGCGAGAAACTCGTGAAGCGGCATAAAGCCTGCCATGGAAATGACCAAAATGAGCAGTGCGGGCAGCACCAGCACAATCAGCGTCAGCGGTGAAAAACGCTTAACCGCTTTGCCGTCGCCCACACGGGTAGCGTAGAACAGCAGCAAACCGAAGACGACATAGACAGCGATGTTAATCAGCTGTCCGAGGGTGTGATCCAGCGTTGCGGTGAAGTTGGAGAAAAAGTTTGCGCAAACAATAAACGCAATAATCAAAAACGCGGAAAAGAAAAGATTGATATGCTCTTTTTTATCGGGTTTTCTCATAAAAATGACCTCCCAAATGAATTTGTGAAATTTATCAGTATTACTTTACCACATAATTTCAAAAATTGCAAGTGGATTATCACTTGCGTTTGGCGGCAAAGCACGCCCAGCCGCCGTCGAGGTGCTCCTCGATGATGTCAAAATATTTCGACACCTCCGCCTTCACTTCCGCGGCGCGCGTGTCGATGATGCCGCTCATCACATAAACGGCGTCGTCCTTCATAAAGTCCGCAACGCCCTTTGAGAGAAACATAATCGCGTCGGCGACGATGTTGGCGAGCACGATGTCGTACTTGCCCTGCACCTTGTCGGTAAAGCTGCCGCAAATCGCGGTAAAGCGGTCGCCCACACCGTTGAGCGCGGCGTTTTCGCGCGCGGTGTCCACCGCCTTTTCGTCAATATCCACGCCCACGGCTTTGCTTGCGCCGCACAGCAGCGCGGCGATTCCCAAAATGCCGCTGCCGCAACCGACGTCGAGCACGCTGTCGCCGGGCTTCATGTATTTTTCGCACATTTCCAAACACAGCCGCGTGGTTTCGTGGCCGCCGGTGCCGAAGGCAAGGCCGGGGTCGATGTTGAGCACCACCCTGCCCTGCGCGTCGTAGTTTTCATACCAGCTCGGCACAATCATCAGCCTGCTGCCGACCGCCAGCGGATGGAAATATTGCTTCCAGTTGTTGCGCCAGTCCTCCTCGGCGCAGTTGAGCAGCTCGATAGTGTGGGAAATTCCCTCGCTCTCATACCGTTCCGACAAAAATGCCACCGCCTCGGCAGGCGACACGTCCGGCTCCAGATAGATGTGCACAAACGCCTTTGTGCGGTCCTTTGCCAAAAGCGCCTCGTCGATGAGGTCGATGTGCGCGATGTCCTCAACCGTCTGCTCCAGATTTTGATAATCCTCTATGTAAATGCCGTAGGGCACCACCACGTTGGCGATGTCGCTTGCCCTGTCGATATCCGCGGCGTTGACCGCGATTTTAATTTCCGTCCAGTTATTCATAAAATTTACCGTTTATTCGTTAAAGAATTTTTTGAGCTTTTCAAAAAAGCTCTTGCGTTTGGCGTAGTTTTTATCGGAGGCGGATTTGTCAAAGTCGCGAATCAAATCCTTTTGCTTTGCGTTGAGGTTTTTCGGGATTTCAACAACAATGCGCACATACTGATCGCCCTTGCCCCTGCCGCCCAAGCGCGGAATGCCCCTGCCCTTGAGCTTGAAGATGTCGTTGGGCTGGGTGCCCTCGTGGATGGTATATTTGACCTTGCCGTCGAGGGTGGGAACGGTGACCTCGGTGCCGAGCACCGCCTGCGTAAAGGTGATGGGCAAATCGCACCAAACGTCGTCGCCGCGGCGCTCAAACAGGCTGTGGGCACGCACGGTGACATATACGTGCAAATCGCCGGCGGGGCCGCCGTTGTAGCCTGCGTCGCCGTGGCCGCCGATGTTGAGAATCTGCTGGTCCTTGATGCCTGCGGGAATGGTGACGTCAACCGAGCGGCTTTTACGCTGTCTGCCCGAGCCGCTGCACTTGCGGCAGGGATTGTCGACAATTTTACCTGTGCCGTGGCACGCGTCGCAGGAGCGCTGGGTTTGAATGACGCCGAAGGGCGAGCGCTGGTTGATAGTGACGCGTCCCGAGCCGCCGCACGCCGAACAGGTTTTGGGCTGGGAGCCTGCCTGCGCACCGGTGCCGTGACATTCGTCGCAGGTAGAAATGCAGTTGTAGGTGATGGTTTTTTTGCAGCCCTTGGCTGCCTCCTCAAAGGTGATGGTGACTCTGGTGTCCACATCGCTGCCGCGCTGGGGTGCATTGGCGCGGTTTTGACGTCTGCCGCCGAAGCCGCCGAAAATGTCGAAAATATCGTCGAAGCCGAAGCCGCCGAACGGACTTCCTCCGCTGTAAGCGCCGCCGCCCGCGCCGAAGTTGGGATCGACGCCCGCGTGGCCGAACTGATCGTA
>CADBSZ010000067.1 GCA_902797525.1 uncultured Ruminococcus sp.
GGACTACATTCTCCCCCACGCATTTGATCCCAGAGTGGGCAAGGCGGTCGCCGAAGCGGTTAAAAAAGCCGCAAAGGAAACCGGCGTCGCAAGAATTTGATGATATAAAAAGCAAAAGACCAACCGAAACGGTTGGTCTTTTTTCTTTATTAGAATGATATTTGAGTTACCTTTTGCAACAAAACCGCTTTTTCGTTTGGAAGCTCTCCGTCGATGACGGCGTTGAGCAGGGTGTTTAATATTCTGCCGATTTCTTTGCCGTCGGTAACGCCGAGTTGTTTCAGGTCATTTCCGTTGACGGCGAGCTGCCTGAGCGAAAAGCACTGTTCCTGCGCAAGAATCTGCCCGGCTTGCTGTTCCGCAAGCGCAATAGCCGCCAGCTTTTCGGCGCGCTGATAATCGGACTGAGCGGCGACGTCGGCGCGCTGAACGGCGAACAATCTTTTCAGATTTTCCTCGCCCAGTGTTTGCAAAAGCCGTTTGATTTGCCGCTGTGAGCCGTCGTAACGCACATCATGGTATAAAACCAACTGCAGGCAGTCTTTGATAAAATCATTCGGAAAGCGCAGGCGTTTGAGGATTATCTCCCCCATCTCCACGCTGATTTGCTGATGACCTTTAAAATGATTGAAGCCCAGTTCGTCTGTGGTGCAGGCGCGCGGCTTGCCGAGGTCGTGCAGAAGCATGCTCACGCGCAGCAAGGGATTGGGTTCAATCCTCTCGACTGTATGGATAATATGGCGCCACACATCATAGCAGTGGTGCTTGCTTTTTTGCTCAAAATCAAAGGTTTCCGCTATCTCGGGAATGACAACGGCAAGAACGTCGCGAAAAGCAGTCAGAACAGACAGAACATTTTTGCCGCACAACAGCCCTGTCAGCTCCTCACGGATTCGCTCCTGCGCGATATTTTTCAGCAGCGCGGCGTTGGCGTGAATGGCCTGCGCGGTTTGCTTCTCAATGTCAAAGCCGTAAACGGAAGAAAACCGCAGTCCGCGCAGAATGCGCAGAGCGTCCTCGTTGAAGCGCTTGTCGGGAACCCCGACGCAGCGCAGCAGATTCTTTTGCAAATCCTTTGCACCGTGGAACGGATCTATGATCCCCTCGTCATCGTTATACGCCATGGCGTTGACGGTAAAATCGCGGCGCGACAAATCAAGCGTGACGTCGCCTGTAAACGTCACCTGTTCGGGATGGCGGTTGTCGGCATAGGCGCCGTCAATGCGGTAGGTGGTGACCTCAAAGGTTTCGTTATCAAGATACACCACCAGCGTACCGTGCTTTAAACCGAAATCGTAGGTGGAAAAGCCGCGAAACACCGACTTCATTTCATCGGGCTTTGCGTCAGTGCAAATGTCCCAGTCGTGCGCAGGAAGCCCCATCATGGCGTTGCGCACACAGCCGCCGACAGCGTAAGCCTGAAAGCCGCTGCTCTTGAGCTTTTGAATAATGAAATTGGCGTTTGGGGGAATTTGCATTTTCATGGAATCACTTTTTTCTCTTAAACTTTTCGATATAGTGGTCGGCAATTTGATAGAGTACGTTAAACAAAATAACGGTTGCCGCGGCGAAAATTATCAGCATTACGGTCGCGTTGAAGCAAAGCGGCACCAGCATAAAGAACCAATGAAAGAAGATGAACGCAATCAGCAGTCCGATAACGCTGAGTGCAAGCATGGCGCCGCGCAGAGCGTTGAACGGAATGGACAGCCGCACAATCAGCAACAGGCAAATCAGGGAGGTAATGTAAACCGCGATAGTGGACAGTTCCGCCTGCGATATGCCAAACAGTTGGCTCAGCGAGGCAGTGAGAATGATATTGAGCACCACGCATATTGCTGCCGGCAGAGCGCGCGATATAATGTTGAAGGTAAAGTTGCCGCGTACGATATTTTTGTTCGGCTGCAGCGCCAGCACAAAGGACGGAAAGCCGATGGTGAGCGCACCGATAAGCGACAGCTGTATCGGCTGGAACGGATAAGTCAGGTGCGAGAACATGAAGAATACCGCCAAAAGAATGGAATAGATGGTTTTGACGAGATAAAGCGAGGAACTGCGCTCGATGTTGTTGATAGAACGTCTGCCCTCTGCGACGACATGCGGCATGGCGGCAAAGTCGTTGTTGACGAGCACGAGCTGTGACACGTTGCGCGCCGCCTCGCTGCCTGCCGCCATGGCGACCGAGCAGTCGGCTTCCTTGAGCGCAAGAACGTCGTTGACGCCGTCGCCCGTCATCGCAACGGAGTGCCCCTTGGCTTTCAGTGCGAGCACCAGCTTTTTCTTTTGTGCCGGAGTGACCCTGCCGAATACATTACAGCGCTCCGCCGCAACGGCCAGCTGCTCATCAGTGGTAATTGTGGTCATGTCAACGGCATTTTCCGCGCCTGCGATTCCTGTGTCGAGCGCAATACTCTGAACGGTTTTGACACTGTCTCCGGAGATAACCTTGAGCGTCACGCCCTGCTCCTTGAAGTAATTGACGGTTTCGCACACGTTGTCACGCAGCTGATCCTTAATGAGAATCAGCGCCATGGGGTGCAAATCATCGGGGAGTACGGTTCCGTCAACAGGCAAATCGGACGAGCCGAGCACAAGGATACGAACGGTCTCTTCGATTTGGAGGATATGTTCATAAATTTCAGCGTATTTTTCTTTATCAGAAAATACAAACTCCGCCGCACCCATAATGTACGTCTTTCCGTTTTCAAACATGCCACCCGACCATTTTGTTTCGGAGGCAAACGGAATAAAGCTTTTGCACGCGACAGGCTCGGCGCCGTCGGTGTAATCGCTGATAGCCTGGAGTGTGGCGTTGATTTCGTCGCTCGCGGCAACGATGGACGCAAGCGCGCGGCGAATTTTATCATCGTTGGTATTGAGGTTGATGATTTTTTCGACATTCATTTTTTCCGCCGTGAGCGTGCCGGTTTTATCAAGGCAAATGACGTCCACGCGCGCAAGGGTTTCGATGCAGTACATCTCGTTAACAAGCACCTTTTTTTTGGCAAGGCGGATAACCGACACGGCAAGCACGGTGCTGGTGAGCAAAATCATGCCGCCGGGGATCATGCCGACCAGCGCGCCGACCGTGGATACCACGGTGTCCTGAAAGGCCTGGTGATGAATAAAAAATTTGCTGACAAACAGCAGGATTCCGAGCGGAAAAATAACGGCGGTGCAAAGGTTAATAATAAATTTGAAGGATTTAAGAATTTGAGAATTGTTTTTTTTGATGTATTTGGCTTCGTTATTGATTTTGGCGGCGTAGCTGTCCGCGCCGACGCGGTGAACGCGGCAATAACAGCTGCCGGCGGAAACAAAGCTGCCCGAGAGCAGTTCGTCGCCCTCGTTCTTTTCAATCAAATCGGATTCGCCCGTGAGCAGGCTTTCGTTCGCCTTGCAGCTTCCCAGCACCACAATACAGTCGGCGGGGACCTGGTTGCCGCGCGACAGAACGATGATGTCGTCGAGCACCAATTCGTCCTTGGACAACTGAATCGTTTTTCCGTCGCGCAAAACGTCGAGCTTGCTTTCCGTAAGAATGGTGAGGGTATCGACGCTCTTTTTGGAACGGATTTCCTGCACGATTCCGATGACGGTATTAAACAGCACCACCCCGATAAACAAAAGATTTTTGTAGGAGCCGACCAGCAGCAGCGCGACAAACAAAATGACGTTGATGAAATTGAACAACGTGCAGATGTTGTCATAAAAAATGCGCGAAACAGACTTTGTTTTTACGCCCGAGGCAACGTTTA
>CADBSZ010000068.1 GCA_902797525.1 uncultured Ruminococcus sp.
GACCGTTGCCAACGTCAAAAAGCAAATCCGCTTTCATCCGCGCTGCGGCACCAGCTTTATGGTGATTATGCTGATTCTCGGCATTTTGGTTGGTTTGTTTGTTCCGACTTGGCTCGGCTTTTGGCGCCCTGTCATCAAAATTCTGCTGATTCCCGTGACCTGCGGCATCGGCTACGAGTTGATTAAGCTCTGCGGCAGACACGACAACACCCTTACGCGCATTATCGCCGCGCCCGGTCTATGGGCACAGCGCATTACCACCAAGGAGCCGACCGACGACATGATTGAAGTCGCGATTAAGGCGATTGAGGCGGTTATTCCCGACGACGGCTCCGACATCATCAACTGCGGATGTTAAAGGACGACTGCCGCGCCTGCCGTGATATGCTGCAACGCGGCGGCATTGAGGCGGCGGATTTTGAAGCGCAGTGCCTGGTGGAACACGTGACAGGCTTTGACCGCGCCGGGCAGATTGCCCACGGCGGCGATTCTCTTACCGCTGAACAGCAGCGGCAACTAATTTCTTTAACAGAAAAAAGATCGACGCACTATCCCCTGCAATATCTGCTCGGCAAGTGGGAGTTTATGGGGATTCCCCTTTTGGTCGGCGAAGGGGTTTTGATTCCGCGCGACGACACCGAGGTCTGCGTCGGTCTTTGCTTAGATTATCTCAAAGACAAGCCGCACGCCGAAGCCGTTGACCTGTGCGCCGGCAGCGGCGCAATTTCGCTGGCGCTGGAAGCCTATGGCAAAGCAAACGTGACAGCGGTGGAGTTAAGCGACAAAGCGTTTTATTTTCTTCAAAAGAATATTAAAGAAAACAACAGCCGTGTAAAAATAATTCAGGGCGATGTGCTGAGTTGCTACACAGATTTTGCGGACGGCAGCGTGGATTTAATTGTTTCAAATCCCCCTTATATTAAGAAAGAAGATTTGAGCGGCCTGCAAGCGGAGGTTCAATTTGAGCCTGCGATGGCGCTGGACGGCGGCGCAGACGGCTTTGACTTTTACCGCGCGATTATCCGCGACTGGAGCCGCAAGCTAAAGCCCGGAGGCGCGTTGGTGTTTGAGCTGGGAGAAGAACAAGCGCAACCCGTTGCCGCGATGATGAAACAGCAGGGCTTTTCCGAAATCCGCACCGCGCTTGATTTGGGCGGCTGCGAACGCGCTATCATTGGGCGATAAACGGGACAATGCTCAACTTTTAGAAATTTTGTTCGAGAATTTTTTGGCAAATATATTGTTTTTTATTTCCAAATCATTTATAATATGGTTGACCTGAAATGGGTTAAAAAAGGTATATCATACTGATTTCCGATAAAACGCATGATCCTCTGTTGCATAAAATCCGCATAACAGCTTATGAAGCTTTTATCGGAAACCGGTATAAAGTGAAAAGACAGGAATCCCTGTCGGACGGAGGTACAAAATGGCAGTAGATAAGAATAAGGCTCTTGAAACCGCGATTTCGCAAATTGAAAAGCAATTCGGCAAGGGCGCGGTGATGCGTCTTGGCGAAAACAAACATATGACAGTTGACCACATTTCCACCGGCTCGCTTTCGCTTGACGTAGCGCTGGGCATCGGCGGACTTCCCCGCGGCAGAATTGTGGAAATTTACGGTCCCGAGTCCTCGGGTAAAACCACGCTTTCCCTCCACTGTATTGCCGAAGGTCAAAAGAACGGCGGCAACGTTGCCTTTATTGACGTTGAGCACGCGCTTGACCCCACCTATGCGGCGGCGCTGGGCGTTGACGTTGATTCGCTGCTCGTGGCGCAGCCCGACACCGGTGAGGACGCGCTCGAAATCGCCGAAGCGCTGATTCGAAGCGGCGCGATTGACGTGATTGTTATCGACTCGGTAGCGGCGCTTGTTCCCAAAGCGGAAATCGAGGGCGAAATGGGCGACAGCCACGTTGGTCTGCACGCAAGACTAATGTCGCAGGCGCTCAGAAAACTCGCAGGCGCCATCAACAAGAGCAACTGCGTTGCCATTTTCATCAACCAGCTGCGCGAAAAGGTCGGCGTGATTTACGGCAATCCCGAGGTAACCACCGGCGGCCGCGCGCTGAAATTCTACAGCTCTGTGCGCATTGACATCCGCCGCGTTGAAACACTGAAGGTCAACGGCGAAATGGTCGGCTCGCACACGAGATGTAAGGTTGTTAAGAACAAAATCGCGCCTCCCTTCCGCGAGGCGGAGTTTGATATTATGTACGGCGAAGGCATTTCACGCGAGGGCGAACTGCTCGACTTGGCTGTTAAAGCCGAAATTGTCCAAAAGGCCGGCGCGTGGTTCAGCTATAACGGCCAGCGTTTGGGACAAGGCAGAGATAAAGTCAAGGAACTGCTGAAAACCGACACCGAGCTTGCCAAGGAAATCGAAACCAAGCTGTGGGAAAACATTGACAAGCTGTATGACCGCAGACGTCCTGCTCCCAAGGCGAAGGTAACCGAGGCGGCGCCCGTTGCTAAGGAAGCGCCTGCTCCTGCCGGGGACAAAAAGAATTCGGCAAAAATTGACGTGCTCGTTGACGAATAATGCTGATAACCGCTATTGAGCCGCGCCGCAAGGGACTGAGCGCCCTGTTTATCGACGGCGAATTTGTGATGAATCTCGACACGCAGGCTCTGCTGGAAAACCGCTTTGACGTCGGCAGAGAAATTGACGATGACGAGCTGAAAGAAATGATAGATTACAGTAATGAGCGCAGGGCCAAGGAAAAGGCTCTGTGGCTCATTTCATATCGCGACCATTCCAAAAAAGAGCTGAAGGACAAAATTCAGCGTACCTGCGACAGCGATTCCGCCGAAAAAGCGGTGGAGCGCATGGAGGAGCTTGGGCTGGTAAACGACGAGGTTTTCGCGCAGCGGTATGCGCGTAAGCTGCTGTTCCAAAAAAAGATGACCAAGCGCGCGGCTGCGTTTGAGCTGAGCCGCAAGGGCATCGACAAGGAAACCGCCGAGGCGGTGCTGGATGAAATCGAGGTAGATTACCGCGAGAACATCCGCGAAATCCTCGAACGGAAATACCGCAATCTGAACGACGAAAAAACCAAGCGCCGCGCCGTTGCCGCCTTGCAAAGACTGGGCTACGGTTGGGACGATATTCGCGCGGTGCTGAGCGAATACACCGAAGAATGATTGCAAAGCAATCTTTTCCATTTTCAACTTTCCATTTTAAGGTGACTGCATATGAACTACAAGGTCGGCATTGTATCTCTCGGCTGCGCCAAAAATCAGGTTGACGCCGAAATGCTGCTTTTCACACTGAAGGAACGCGGCTTTGCCATTGTCAACGACCCGGCAATGGCGGACGCGGTGATTGTGAACACCTGCGGCTTTATCGACTCCGCCAAGCAGGAGAGCATTGACGAAATCATCGAGCTGGGCAACCTCAAACGCGAGGGCAAAATCAAGGCGATTATTGTCACCGGCTGTCTTGCCGAGCGTTATCAGGATGAAATTACCAAGCAATTATATGAAATTGACGCGGCTGTGGGTATCGGCGCGAATGAGCAGATTGCCGACATCACACTCAAAGCGCTTGAAAACAACAGCGACAAGCCGATTGAAGTATTCCCCGACAAGCTGAATTTGCCGCTGGAGGGCGGCAGAGTGCAGTCCACTCCTTTTTACACCGCTTACCTGAAAATTGCCGAGGGCTGTGACAACAAGTGCACCTTCTGTGCGATTCCGATGATTCGCGGAAAATTCCGCAGCAGAAAAATAGAGAGCCTGATTGACGAGGCCAAGCGCCTTGCCGCAAGCGGCGTGCGCGAGCTTAACGTCATTGCGCAGGACACCACGCGCTACGGCGAGGATTTGTACGGCAAGCCGTCGCTTGATAAGTTGTTGACAGAGCTGTGCAAAATTGACGGTCTGCACTGGATTCGCGTGCTTTACTGCTATCCCGACAGCATTACCGACGAGCTGATTGACGTGATAGCGCGCGAAAAAAAGGTTTTAAACTACATTGATTTGCCGCTGCAGCACTGCAACAGCGACATTTTAAAGCGTATGCACCGCCGCGGCGACCGCGAAAGTCTGACCGCGCTGCTGCATAAAATGAAGGAGAAAATTCCGAACGTAATTTTCCGCACCACCTTCATCACGGGCTTCCCGGGAGAAACCGAGGAGCAGTTTGAGGAGCTGGCGGAGTTTGCGAAGGAAATCAATTTTCAGCGCCTGGGCTGCTTTGCGTACTCGCAGGAGGAAAACACCCCTGCCGCCAAAATGCCCGACCAGATTGACGACGAAGTGAAGCAGCGCCGTGCCGACATCATTATGGAACACCAGCAAACCGTGATGGCAGACTACTGCGAAAGCCTGATTGACACTGATGTTGAAGTGCTGGTGGAGGGCTATGACCGCTTGGCGGAGTGCTGGTATGGCAGAAGCTATGCCGACGCGCCCGAGGTGGACGGCTGTGTGTTCTTTACGGCTGACAAAAAACCTGCCGTCGGCGATTTTGTAACGGTAAGAATCACCGACTACATGGGCTGCGACCCCATAGGGCAACGAATTGAATAATCAAAAAATTGGATGATACTATGAACCTACCTAACAAACTGACCGTGCTGCGGATTATTTTGGTGCCGTTTTTTGCGGCGGCGCTGCTGATTCCGTTTCCGCTGCACAACCTTGCGGCGCTGGCGCTGTTCGGCGCTGCCTCGCTGACGGACTTATTCGACGGAAAAATTGCGCGCAAGCGCGGACTCGTCACCGACTTCGGCAAATTCGCCGATCCGCTGGCGGATAAAATTTTAGTGATTTCCGCCCTGCTCTGTTTTGTGCAGCTGGGACTGTGCGACTGCGTGGCGGTCATTATTGTGCTGTTCCGCGAATTTACCGTCACCTCCATTCGTCTGATTGCCGCCTCAAAGGGCAAGGTAATTGCGGCAAACATTTGGGGCAAGGTGAAAACCGTCACCCAAATCGTGGCGGTTATTTGCATTCTCGTCATGCAAATCATACTCGATTTGGGCACGCTCGGCGTTGCGCTGCCTGCGGCGCTAAGCGGCGTTTTCACGGTTATCGGTGAAGTGCTGATTTGGGTTTCCACCTTCTTCGCCATTTTGTCGGGCGTGATTTATGTGTGGCAGAACCGTCAATTTATTGCTGAAAAATAGTCAAAAGGAGAAAAACTGATGATTTTATATAATTCCCTCGGACAGACCAAGCAGGAGTTTATCCCCCACACCCCGGGCAAGGTGAACATGTATACCTGCGGCC
Organism: uncultured Ruminococcus sp.; assembly: GCA_902797525.1. Taxonomy (GTDB): domain Bacteria; phylum Bacillota; class Clostridia; order Oscillospirales; family Acutalibacteraceae; genus Ruminococcoides. Next base: position 5,236 of record CADBSZ010000068.1, read on the forward strand.
CCACCGTGTATCACTACGCGCACATCGGCAATCTGCGCACCTATATTATGGAGGATGTGCTGGAAAAATATCTGCGGTTTGCGGGCTATGACGTCAACCGCGTTATGAACATCACCGACGTGGGACATCTGTCCTCCGACGCCGACACCGGCGAGGATAAAATGCTCAAGGGCGCCAAGCGCGAGCACAAAACCGTGATGGAAATTGCGCAGTTTTATACCGACGCGTTTTTTGCGGACTGTGAAAAGCTCAACATTAAGCGCCCCGACGTGGTAGAGCCTGCCACCAACTGCATTGACGAATTTATCGACATGGTGTCCGTCCTGCTCGACAAAGGCTATGCCTATGTGGCAGGCGGCAACGTATATTTTGACACCTCAAAGCTGAGCACGTACTA